>JAUWEO010000126.1 GCA_030608245.1 Candidatus Latescibacterota bacterium | reverse complement strand
TACGGGATTCCGTACCGATGTCTATATTCCAAAAATATCGCCAATTTGATGTTTGCGGGCCGGTGTGGCAGCGCCTCTCACCTGGCGATGAGTTCGACCAGGGTAATGGGAACCGGGGCGGTGATGGGACAGGCCCTCGGCACTGCTGCCGTCATTGCCGTCAAGAATGGAATGACCCCCAGGGAGGTCGGCAAACACCACATAGAGGAGCTTCAGCAGGAGTTGCTGCGGAAGGATTGTTATTTGCCCTGGCTGAGGCAGGATTTTTCCCCATTAACCCGGCAAGCGGCGTTGCGTGCCTCATCTGGAGATCCGGAGCCGTTGCGGGATGGGATAAACAGGCCCGTCGGAGATAACCTCCACGCCTGGAAAGGGAAGATTGGCGACAGCATCGAATATGAATTCTCTCGTCCTCAATGGGTTTCCAGCTTCACCCTGATTTTCGACAGTGCCCTGTCCCGAAATATCGCTATGAGCCATCATGGGAAATATGGCCAACTGACCCAGGTGCCCCCTGAGATGGTGAGGGATTTTCGCATCCAGATTCTTGCTGACCACAGATGGAAATTATGGCGAGAGATCAAAGGGAATTATCAACGTCTGGTGAGAACGGATGTCGGACTTGATATTGGTGGAGTTCGTGTCTTATTCGACGCCACCTGGGGAACCGAAAGGGTGAGGGTATACGCTTTCTATGTTGATGAGCTCGTGAAAAGCTGCCAATGCTGATTTCGCCACAGACGCCAAGGACCAAAGGGGGCAATAAGGGAATCATACGTAGGGCGGTTGACTCCCCCAAAAAGAGAGTCTTCTGAAATCCTATGATAAAAATTAGTTGCCCGATGAGAGAAATCTGAGTATAATATCCAATATCATTGAGGGGAAGCTCAACGGTTAACATTCAGAGAGGAGGCAAGTTGTGGATAAGGTGAAAGTTGGAGTTATCGGTGTGGGTGGCATGGGCAGCGGTCATGCCACTACGATGAAGTCAGTTGAAGAGGTAGAATTAACTGCGGTGTGCGATATTGAGAAGGGGGTAGCAGAACAGGTGGCAGCAGAACACCAGGTTAAGTGTTTTGTTGATTCCAGGGCTTTAATTGATAGCGGATTGGCTGATGCAGTTATCGTTGCCACTCCTCACTATTTTCACCCCCCGATCGGTGTTTATGCAATGAAGAAAGGCCTTCATGTCCTGTCTGAAAAACCAGTAGCGGTTACCGTCGCTGCCGCCGATCAGATGAACAAGACTGCCCAGCAGACCGGGGTGATATACACCGTTATGTATCAAAACCGGAGTGTGCCTCTTTATCGTGCGGTCAAAAAGCTGATAGATGAAGGTCGCTTGGGTGAACTATATCGTACCAGTTTCATCGATCCCCATTACCGTAGCCAGGCCTACTATGACTCGGCCACCTGGCGGGCAACCTGGAGGGGCGAAGGCGGTGGGGTGCTGCTTAACCAGGCCCCCCACGGGATCGACATCTTCACCTGGCTGGCAGGCTTGCCAGTGCGGGTGTTAGCAGAGACCAGAACCCGCTGTCATAAGATCGAGGTGGAAGACGAGGCCTCAGCAAGATTGGAATATGCCAACGGCGCCATAGGATACTATCACACCAGCGTTAACGAACACCCAGGAGGCAGTTATATGGAATTATGTGGGGAGGAGGGCAAGATTGTTATTGCAGATGGCAAGCCCAAGTTCTACACCTTAGAGACTCCCATCCAGCAGTTCACGGAGGAAAACGATCAGATGTGGGCATCCCCCTCCGTCCACGAAGAAGAGGTTGCGGTGGAAGAGACCGAGAGTGGCCATAAGATGATTATCCGCAATTTCGCCCGGGCCATTATATACAACGAACCCCTGCTTGCTCCCGGGGTAGAAGGACTTGTTAGTGTAGAATTTATGAATGCGCTGGTTCTTTCGGGCAAAAAGAATAAACCAGTGGAGATCCCCGTGGACCGGGAGGAATATGAGGAGTTCATTGAGGAAATGAGAAAGAGCTCAAAAGAGAAGAAGCTCACTGGCCCAACCCAAAGGGTCACCGATCCCTACCACTTGACTTGAACCTCATAGCGTAGCGAGTAAAACATAAGGCACTGTATCTGGCTAATATAAAAGAATCTTCACAGCGGAGGTAAAATGGCCACAAAAAAAGACTTCTACATCCAGCAGTGGCTTCTTTTGGGCTCCTTTCCAGCAAAGGATTCCAGGCAAATCATAGCAGAGAAACATTTCGCCCCCAAAGATGTCAGACCAAAGGCAGGCTCGAAGACGGCGGAGAAGATTTGGCGAGGATACGATTCACCCAGTCCGGTTATCGATTTTCTCAGCCCGGCGATTTGCACGCCGATCAGAACCAATTGTTCCGCCTATGCATTCACCTATCTTTTTGCTTCGCGCGAATGTACAGCCAGGCTCCTCGTCGGCAGCGATGACGGATGCGCTGTATGGCTCAATGGAAAGTGTGTATATGAACTCGATGTGCAACGGCAGCTGGTACTGGACGCTGATATTGTTCCTATCCATCTCCAACAGGGCGAGAATCGGCTGCTTATTAAGATTTCTCAATTTTCTGGAGACTGGGGATTCTCGGCACGATTGGCAGTTCTCAGAGGTGTTGAGGTTGTCCCTGCACTGGAGGTACCGAAAGCGGGACTGTCGGTGATGGGTCAACCTGAAATCAGTTATTCACTAGATCATGGTGTTGTCAGACTTTGGATGCCTTTGTATAACGGTGGTTCAATCTCAGCCGAGAACGTGGTATTTCATTTGGGAAGTTGTGCAAAACGTCTGGGGCAGATAAAACCAGGGGAACTGCGCACGGTTCTGTTCAGGCTTAATGTGGAAGAGCTTTGGAATTGTTTGTCGAACAAGAGCACCTGGATCTCCTCAGACCCTGGCCCAAAACGTATCCTGCTGACAGGTCTGACAAGCCGTGTATTCTTAGATGTTATGACAGGTGGAGCCGTGCCTGTCGAGAGTGGGGCCAAGATGCCCTCTGTCGGAGTTCCTCAAGCCCTGCAGAATCAGCCTGTTTGGGTGCGTTTAGACCCGGCGATCGATGTGATCAGAGATCCGGTCTGGCCCGAATGGCCCTCGGTTCGCTTCAAACGGGCAGGCGAGATAATCTGCACAGATTTGGCAGCACCACCAGGCTACAAGGCCGTGGCACGCCTGATTTATGGAGGGCCGCGTGGGGAGAAGATAGCATCCAAGCTTCTTCTCTATTCAGAGAGTATCCGTATTGGCAGCAGAACCATTGATCGGCTTGCAGGAGAAGGATTGGCGAGGTTGGCCGTCGGCGATTTTGATCGCGCCCTGGATACAGCCGAGAAGCTCCTCGAGGTCCTCGAGGCAAAAATTCCTGCCTCCCGTGATATTGCCCACTTAGTGGGGCACGCCCACATCGACATGAACTGGCTCTGGCGCCTGCCTGAGACAATTCAGTGCTGTCAAGATACCTTCCGCCAAGTGACAACCTTTCTGGATGAATTTCCCGAATTTAAATTTTCTCAGAGCCAGTCCTCGACCTACCGTCTGATTGAGGAATTCGACCCTGAGCTTTACGAGAAGATCAAGGCTGCTGTGGCATCTGAACGTTGGGAACTCCTCGGCGGTATGTTCGATGAGGGGGATACCAATCTTTCCTCAGGCGAGGGGATTGTGCGTTCCCTGTTGCTGGGACAGCTCTATTTCCGGGAGAAGTTTGGCAAGATTGCCCGGACAGGCTGGCTTCCCGACAATTTCGGTCACATCGCCAGCCTGCCGCAGCTTTTGCGTCTTGCGGACCTGGAGTTCTTCTATTTTCACCGCTGCGCTCCCCTCCAGGGACTCTTCTGGTGGGAGGCACCAGGGGGAACGCGGGTATTGGCTTATTCCAATAACACCTACAATCAGGCCATTGATTCCTCGATCCGTAGCGAAGCAGACAAGTTCAATAGCAAGTATCGCCGAACTATGTCGGTGTATGGTGTTGGTGACCACGGCGGCGGTCCCACCCGGCGAGATATCCGAAACGCTTTGCTCTACGCCGAGGCGAAAAACTATCCCCAAATAAAGTTCTCTACCACAGAGGAGTTCTTCCGTGCCGCCCTTGCCGACGGTACCGATTATCCGGTGCACCAGGGGGAAATGCAGTATTGGGCCGAAGGATGCTACACCACGATTTCGGAGATCAAACGGTTGAATCGTGCCTGCGAGAATGCCCTTTTCGGCGCGGAGACGCTTGCCTGTCTGGGGCCGCAATCCAATCCTGTTGAAGCTCGTCGGATACTGGAACCAGCCTGGCGGATTCTCACCTTCAATCAATTTCATGACATCCTTTGCGGATCGGCTATCCATGAATCCAACAGAGATTCTGTAGCAGACTATGCAGGTGCTCTGGCAATAGCCGAGCGTTCGCGGTCGGCGTCTTTGCGTCGTTTAGCCGATTCCGTCGCCACCGAAGGACCGGGCCAACCGGTAGTGGTGTTCAACCCGCTTCCACAGGAACGCACTGATCTGGTTGAAGCAGAGGTTTTCTCCCATATTCCGCCTCTCTGCACCAAATTGCCATCGTGGGTGGATTTTGATGCGCGCGGGGCAACGGCTGGCGATGCTTCGGTAGAACTTACTGATCATCAGGGTAAGACCATTCCCTGTCAGGTTGTCGGCGGCAAACTATTTCCCAACGGATACCGGATGCGGGTGCTCTTACGCGCCTCCGATGTTCCCGCCTGCGGATACCGCACCTATCATTGTTCTATACTGAAGCGCGGCTCAAAGTCCCAGGACATAACCATCAAGGGAACCAAGATCGAGACCGACCTACTCTCTTTGACTGTGGATTCCCAAACCGGCCGGATTACGAGACTTTACGACAAGAAGTCCAAGCGGAATATCCTCAAGCGGAGCGGCGGCAATGCCTTGAGGATTTATATGGAGAAACCCCATCCAATGACTGCCTGGCTTATCGGCCCGATTTCTGCCATCCATGAGCTGAACCGAGCCGAGCGGGTGACTCTCATCGAAAGAGGCCCGGTACGCGCCGGGATTGAAGTAGAATATCGATTTAACCGATCTAAGTTGATTCAACGTATCTACCTCTGTGCCGGAATGTCGCGTGTAGACTTTGAACTGGAGGCCCACTGGTTCGAACAGGGCGATGCTACCACAGATGCACCTATGCTCCGAGTGGAGTTCCCGCTCATGCTGAGCAAGGGTAATTTTATCTGTGATACGCCGTTCTGTGTGGTGAAGCGACCACGGAACGGTCGAGAGGTCCCGGCGCAAAAGTGGGTGGACCTATCAGATGATCAATGGGGAGCTGCGCTGCTGAGCGACTCCAAATACGGGTACTCCTGCGCCAAAAATGTGCTGCGGATGACCCTGCTCCGCTCGTCCTATGATCCGGATCGCTATCCTGATCAGGGAGTTCATCATTTCCGCTATGCGCTCCTGCCGCACGAAGGCGACTGGCGCTCTGACGTGATGAACAATGGATTGGGATTTAATTTGCCTCTTCTGGGCATCGAAACCGCCCCCAGAAGTGATGGTCAGGCTCCGACTGGTTCATTCCTTTCGCTTGAACCCGGCAATGTTTTCCTAAGCGCCGTCAAACCTGCGCAACAGGGAGATGCTCTGGTCGTCCGCTTCTGGGA
>JAUWEO010000259.1 GCA_030608245.1 Candidatus Latescibacterota bacterium | reverse complement strand
GTCACCCGTAGCATCTTTCGAGGCTCGTCAGGGTCGTTCGAATCGATGTAAATCGTCTTGGTAATCCTGCCCAGGCGATTATCCTCCTTCAATATCGCTCTGATCTCCATAGATTGGTCCGGGGCAAGTCTGTCAAAGGGGACCTCAACCTTGAGGCAGCTGCAGCTGCTCCTTACCTGATCGATTTTAAGCTCGGCGGAACCTATGTTCCTTACCTCAAAGGTGTGGACTGCCTCATCCCCCCTGGGGATCATCCCAAAATCCCAGATGGTTTCAGAGAGGTTAATGTCCGGAGCTTTCTCTCCCTGCTGTACGCTTTCTGCCACAGCAATAGCAGCTAACAACGCAACCGCAAGAATTGGAAAGCAACCGAATCCCCGTGACCCAAGCTTTATCATTCTCGTCCTCATTGTCTACCGAGCAAAAATTCAAAACCGCGTTGAGAACAGACCAGAGACTATATCTGCCTGATAGTCGCGATTTAGATCGACCTTGTCTTGATGATCGATCCTTTGATACCCGAGAGTGAAACTGTTCTCACGGGTGAACTTATAGATAAACTCCGCGGTTATGATTCGTGTCTTGTTATCTATTCTCTCTATCTCTGAGGCCGGATCATCGTCATCACGCCTGTCTATCTTGAGCATACAACTGCTCCGTATTGACAGATCCTTTGATGGGTCAGCCGATGCTCCAAAACTCAGTGTTGAGAAACTCTCCCGAAGATCACCTTCTTCCTTAACAGCAGGTTCCAGCTCTCGCAATCGCTTATAGAAGCCCCATAGTGAAAACTTACCTTTAGAGATCTCATAGTTCGATGAGACACGAAAGCCTTCTCTGTTGGAGTTGTACGATAGTGCATTATAAAGTGACTTATATTCCGGACTCATCCTCAGGTATGAAAGCCTTGTTGCCACTTGAGTGGAATATCTAACCTCCATTGTTCCTATAATTCCATACCCTCGGCCTATTTTATCTGCTTGTGAAAGCAGGTCTTCGTCGGTCTCTGTCAGAGCCCATTCTCCTCTGAGCACCAAGTTCCTCCCTATGGGAAGGTTACAGTCAAGGCCGAGAATCCGGTTCTGGCTGGGGCGATACAGAGCAAAAGTAATGGAGGATTTGTCATCCTTGTTGAACAGGTAGGTCATCCCCACCCATCTGAAAGAGGTACTGGGTCGATGATAGACAAGGGCCTTAGCCCTCGTTCCATAAGTATATTGTCGATAGGATTGACCCTCTTTGGCTGAGCGAGAACGAGCGAACAGGGCAACCAGATCGATATGCTCTCCTGCCGCGGCATTTAGTTTAACCCCCTCAAAGATAAGCTCCGGCCCCAATTCCTCAAGGCTCTCTGCTGTAATGGCACCGCCCGCACCGGGGCACGCACACGCACTCTCACCTCCACCTTCGGGAGTGTCCTCCCTATCCCACCTCATCAAGGTCAATGGGGTAAAATACACATCATAGTAGCCGAAGGTCGATCTTAGCTTCTCTGTATTATACCTCAGAAAAGCACTCCCCCGTTCACTGGAAAGGTGCTCTGGTCCAGTCTCGAATACCGCGCTACCTTCGTTACTTAGCCTTATCTTCCCACCAGCTGACAGTCCGTCGGCGATGTCAACCTCCATTTCCAGAACGAAACGGTGGCTGAATGTACAACCCCGCTGTAACATTTCCCCGTATGAACCTGTCACCAGAGGCTTAGTAGACATGATATTCTTTAATCGTATCTTGTTTTCTCCCCGCAGCCTGATTCGGGAACTCTGCTCTCTCTGGGACTCAAATGTCGCCCTCAATGCCTCCATCTCCCTGACCAGCTCTTTGATTTCCTCTTTGAAGTGCTTTGCTGAGAGTCTGTTATCTTTGCTGCCCTCAAAATGCCCTTGTCTCAGGGTATCGTTTCTGGCATCTTGCCTGTTTAACTCTAATTCCAATCGCCTTATTCTCTCTTCCAGGGCCTTGATCCTGTCATTGTAAATTTCGTGCCAATCTGCCTGCGCCGTGATCGCCACGGCAGACAGGTCCTCCTGCTTAGCTTGAACCCAAAAAGGGGAAGCTGTCCCGAATAAGAAAAGTGCCAGGGCAGAGAATACTATCTTTGTTAGTCTTGTGGACACCCACATCACTCCTCTCCAGAGCCTTCATCTTGTGGGATACTAACCGCCAGACTGTCGGAATTGTCCTCTGAGCTTTTGGATGAAGGGTTTTCCTTTAAAAGCTCCTTGAGCTGCATTGTGATGAGCTCTATGACATCGGGGGGTTTGTCGTAACATATATATCTTATTATCCCTTTCTTATCGATGATAAAAAAGCTAAAATCATAACCTTCAGCCTGATATTCGGCAGCTACGGTACCTTGGGG
>JAUWEO010000125.1 GCA_030608245.1 Candidatus Latescibacterota bacterium | reverse complement strand
AAAGCGGCACAGACCAAAGGATGAATCCTTATCGCCTTCTCCTCCACTAACACAGGTTCGAAGGCCTGAATGCCAAGGCGATGTAGTGTAGGAGCCCGATTGAGAAGTACACAGCAGTCCTGAATAACTTCTTCCAGAGCGTCCCAGATTTCCGATCTTTTGCGTTCGATTAGCCTTTTGGCGCTCTTCACTGTCTGTGCTATGCCCCTTTTCACCAATAGTCTAATAACAAATGGTTTAAATAGCTCCAAAGCCATCTCCTTGGGCAAGCCACACTGGTGGAGCTTTAGCTCTGGACCAACTACAATAACTGCTCTGCCTGAATAGTCGACTCGCTTCCCCAGCAGATTTTGGCGGAATCTACCTTGTTTACCCCTGATAAGCTCGCTGAGAGACTTAAGTTCCCTTCTACTATCCGCCCGGGTAGTGGTGGAACGACGGCTATTGTCCAAAAGGGCATCCACTGCCTCCTGAAGCATTCTCTTCTCATTGCGCAGAATTATCTCCGGAGCACCAATCTGCATCAACTTCTTCAACCGATTATTCCGGTTTATCACCCTCCGGTAAAGATCATTCAAATCAGAGGTAGCAAATCTGCCTCCCTCCAAAGGGATCAACGGTCTAAGGTCAGGAGGCAGAACCGGCAGCACCTTCAGGATCATCCACTCAGGCCTGTTTCCTGACTGGCGAAAACCCTCAACCACCCTCAACCTCTTCAATAAATCTTGCCTCCTTTGAGCAGAAGTTTCTATCTTCACCTGGGTTCTAAGCTCCACTGAGAGGTCCTCGATATTTATCTTCTCCAACAATCTCTTTAGAGCATTGGCCCCTATTTCAGTGTCGAAAGTGTATCCCTTTTCTCTCAGATCTAACATCTCATCCTCAGAGAGTAAATTCCCTTTCTCCACGGGAGCATTTCCAGGATCTATAACTACATAAGAATCGTAATATATGATTCTTCCCAGTTCGGGAACAGACATATCTAACAGATAGCCAACCTTTGAGGGAATGGATTTGACAAACCATATATGTGCTGCAGGCACCGCCAGTTCAATATGGCCCATTCGCTCTCGGCGTATTTTGGAGCGTGTCACCTCCACTCCGCATTTGTCACAGATTACACCTTCATAGCGTCTGCGTTTATATTTGCCACAATGGCATTCCCAATCTTTTTCAGGTCCAAAAATCCGCTCACAGAAAAGCCCGTCCCGCTCTGGTTTAAAGGAACGATAATTGATAGTCTCCGGTCGGGTAATCTCGCCATGAGACCAGCTACGAATAGCATCCGGGGAAGCAATCCTCACTTTGATGGCATCAAAATCCATTGTCTTTAACCCGGTAGGACTCAATTTCCAATCACCTCACTTTGGGACCGTAGGGACAGAACAATGTTCTGTTCCTACTCCCGGAATGAAATGGTTTTACTTTCTTTTCCCGTTCTCAAATTGAATGTCGAGAGCAAGACTCTGCAATTCTTTAACTAATACCCTAAAAGATTCGGGGATATTGGGGGCAGGCAGGTTCTCTCCTTTAACAATTGCTTCGTAAGTGTGAGATCTTCCTTCCACATCGTCGGATTTAACGGTGAGCATTTCTTGGAGAAGATGAGCTGCTCCGTAGGCCTCTAATGCCCACACCTCCATTTCTCCAAAGCGCTGTCCACCAAACTGGGCTTTCCCTCCCAGTGGTTGCTGTGTGACCAAAGAATACGGGCCAATTGACCGCGCATGGATTTTATCCTCCGCCAAATGGGAGAGTTTCATCATGTAGATGTAACCCACAGTCACCTCTTCATCGAACCTTTTTCCTGTTTTGCCATTATACAACACCGTTTTTCCATTTTTAGGAAGCCCAGCTTTGCTTAAAGTCTGTTCGATCTCTTTCAGAGAAGCCCCATCAAAAACAGGCGTAGAGACACAGATGCCCAAGCGCTTCGCTGCCCAACCCAGATGGGTCTCCAAGATCTGCCCCAGATTCATCCGTGAAGGCACTCCTAATGGATTGAGGATAATATCCACCGGGGTACCATCTGGCAAATAAGGCATATCTCCTTCAGGAACAACCTTTGATACCACTCCTTTGTTCCCGTGACGCCCTGACATCTTGTCTCCCACGGTTAACTTCCCCTTCTGCGCTACATAAACCTTCACCAGTTGAAGTATACCTATCGGCAGCTCTTCTCCCCTGATTACCGTGTCGATCTGCTGATCCAGTTCGTCTTCCACAGAGCTGATTAGCTCTTGACTGGCTTTCATTAAGCTCTCAATCCTACTATTGTTATCCCCATCCTCCACCCATTTATCATCTGGATGGACAACATCTAAGCCAATCTGATCCAAAGCAGCTTCATCCAGAATCTCTCCAGATTTACAGACTACGGTGCCGTCTTCACTATTTCGAAGAAGACCTGAACACTGTCCCAGGAGAAGACGCTTCACCTCTCTATCTCGTGCTGTTTTGATCTCTGTAATTCTCTTTTGGTCATCGTTTCTTAAGGAGGCGATTTTTCCCCTGTCTTCTTTCCCCGTCTTTTCATCTCTGTGTTTACGAGAAAACAACTTCGCATCCACAACCACCCCTTCCATTCCCGGAGGGGCCTTCAGGGAGGTGTCGCGTACTTCTCCTGCCTTCTCGCCGAAGATGGTTCTCAACAATCTCTCCTCCGCAGAAAGCTCGGTTTCACCTTTGGGTGTCACTTTTCCCACCAAGATATCCCCAGCTTTTACCTCCGCTCCAATTCGAATTATCCCTCTCTCGTCCAAATCTTTCACCATATCTTCGCCAACATTAGGGATATCCCTGGTTATCTCTTCTGGCCCCAGTCTAGTTCTCCGCACCTGGACCTCAAATTCTACAATATGAATAGACGTAAATACGTCTTCCTTGACCAACCTTTCACTAACAACAATAGCATCTTCGAAATTGTAACCCTCCCAAGGCATAAAGGCAACCAGTAGATTAGCACCCAGAGCAAGCTCGCCGTGACTGGTGGCCTGCCCGTCAGCAATAAGTTGCCCCGCCTTCACCCTGTCGCCCACTTTTACCAAAGGGCGTTGGTTAACACAACTGTCGGAGTTAGAACGTCTGAATTTAATCAAATCATATGTGTGGCAATTGGATATCCCCAACAGTCGGACAGGCTCATTGGTTGGTTGCTTGGGATTTATGACAATTCTGTCAGCATCAACACTGATTGCCTTGCCTGCCTCTTGTGCTAATACCACCGCTCTGGAGTCAATGGCTATTTTCTGCTCCATTCCGGTCCCCACCAGTGGAAGTTCGGTCTTCAATAACGGCACTGCTTGACGCTGCATGTTGGAACCCATCAGGGCACGGCTGGCATCATCGTGTTCCAGAAATGGAATCAGTGAAGCCGATCCTCCCACCATCTGCTTAGGCGAAACATCCATATAATCGATCTCAGCAGGAGGGACATGGGAAAATTCGCCTCGTCTACGGCATCTGACTAACTCAAGAACGAAACTCCCATCCTCGGTCAAAGGGGCGTTGGCTTGAGCAATAGTGTATCTATCCTCTTCGTCGGCCGTAAGATACTCCATTTTAGTAGTTACTCGACCGTTCTTAACTCTCCGGTAAGGTGTTTCAATAAACCCAAAGGAGTTAACCCGAGCATAAGTAGCCAGACGGATCATGAGTCCGATATTTTGTCCCTCAGGAGTTTCGATAGGACATACTCTGCCATAATGAGTATGATGAACATCCCTTACCTCGAACCCAGCGCTTTTTCTGGTAAGCCCTCCTGGCCCAAGGGCACTGAGCCTCCTTTTGTGATCCAGCTCTGCCAGAGGGTTCATCTGGTCCATAAATTGGGACAGCTGGCTGGAGCCAAAGAAAGAATCTACTACTGCGGATATAATACGAGCATTGACCAGTTCTTGAGGGATTATGGAATCGGAACCACGCAAATTTATTTTTTCCCGGATTACCCTGGCCATCCGAGAAAAAGCTATATTGAGCTGCTCACTGAGCAATTCTTCTACCAACCTTACCCTTCGATTTCCCAGGTGATCAATATCGTCAATGTGACCCTCCCCTTCGTATAGGGCCAGCATATACTCTGTAATCTTCACAAAATCCTCAGGAGTAAGCACCGTAGTGTCAGAAGGAACATCTATCCCTAGACGTTGATTGATTCTATATCTGCCTACCTTACCCAGATTGTACCGTTTGGGGTTAAAGAAGAGATTGTTAAAGAACTCTTGAGCTGTCTGCACATTCGGCGGTTCGCCAGGGCGCATAAGGCTGTATATGGCATACCAAGCTTCTTCCTGGTTGTCGATGGAATCTTTGCTCAGTGTATTCTCGATCAGTTCCACCCCTTTCTTGTCCCGAAACAGATTCAGAATCTGCTCGTTATCCAGAAATCCAAGCGCTCGAAGCAGCACTGTCACATATACTTTTTTTGTCTGGTCGATATAGACATAGAGCATATCGTTGATATCTGTCTTTAAAGAGACCCATGAACCTCGATAAGGAATAATACGAGCAGAGTTAAGTCTTCTGCCGCTGGGATGGATGATTTCGTCAAAGAACACCCCCGGAGAGCGATGAAGCTGAGCAACGATAACCCTCTCAGCGCCGTTTATGACGAAGTCACCCTTATCCGTCATCAGAGGAAGTTCTCCTAAGAAAACGGTCTGTTCGATCCCCTCCTTAAACTGCATCTGCCCCCGTTCTCTGATGTCTAATCTGAGTCTGGCTTTTAAGGGAGCCGCATAGGTCAGATTTCTCTCCTGGCATTCAAATATATTATATTTTGGTCTGCCTATAGAATATCCCAAAAATTCCAGAGAAAAAAGATTATGCACATCGGTAATAGGGAAAATATCCATAAAAACAGCCTGTATACCCTGTCGAGCCCTTTTCTCTGGTGGAACATCCGCCTGAAGAAAATCTCTGAAGGAATTAATCTGGACTTCAAGCAGATCTGGCATATCAATAATCGTGGGCAGCTTCCCGTAATAATGACGTTGAACGAAACCTGCTTTGCTCAAGATTCTCACACTCCTCATTTGATTTCGACTGTTGCCCCCACTTCCTCCAGCTTTGCCTTCGCCTCTTCAGCTTCTGCCTTAGATACACCTTCTTTCAATGGTTTAGGAGCAGAATCTACCAGGGCTTTTGCTTCCTTCAATCCAAGAGAAGTAAGTGCTCTCGCCACTTTAATCACTTGAATCTTCTTGTCCCCAATCCCGGTCAAGATTACATCGAATTCGGTTTTCTCTTCCGCCTTAGGGGCAGCTTCTGCTGCCTCAGCCGTAGGAGCTGCTGTTTGCGCCACCGGGGCAACTGCTTGGACTCCGAATTTCTCCCGCAACACGTCAACTAACTCTGCGAGCTCCAGGACTGTCAGATTGCTTATTGAGTCTACAATCGTCTTCACATTAGTTCCTTTTTTTACCGGCATTGTCCTCCTCCTTCAAATTGCTTTAATATATCCAAGGATTATTGTCCCCTCACCGTTTCATAAATGCCACAGTGAAGTTTCTCCCTCGCTTTTATAAAACCATGCGGCCTTGAAAAACCAACGCATTGCTCAAAGAGAACGGTCCAAAAAACGATGCATCAGCACAATTGGCTAATGAAATTACGGCGCTACTTACAGGACTTCAGCCCCCCACTTCGCTCCTGGACTGCTC
>JAUWEO010000139.1 GCA_030608245.1 Candidatus Latescibacterota bacterium | reverse complement strand
GGTGAAGCTAAAACCTCCTGGAGCACCGTTGGCACTGGATCTGAAGGCAAGATATCTCATGCTCGGCAAAGGCAGCTATAAAGAGCCAGAAGGATTCTTCGCTCTGTCCGTTGGGCTGGCTTTTGGCTTCTAAGCGTCTGGTCTGATCAATCCAACTTGGCTCACAATACTGGAGGAATTAAAGCGGATGAAACATTGTTACTATTTTAGTATCTGTTGGGAGGGGAGGTAGAACGATGGAAATGAATTTTCCGAAATGCCAAAAATGTGCCACTGGGGTATTGGTGCCTTTATCTGACTACGGCAGAAATGGTGCTTCTGTGATGTATAAGGCTTGGGTCTGCACAAATCCGGATTGTGGCTTTAACTTGCGAGTCGATAATGGAGAAATAAGTATCGGAAAGGATGTAGTCGAATCTTTCAAGTAAGTTGAAGATTAGCAGGAAAAAAGCTTCATCCGCTAATTTCCTCTTTCTCTCTGCCAGACAAGTCTTTGGTAGCGGGGGGTCTGGTCATTGAAAATTCCCTTTCTCACAAGAATACAAGTGATTAAAAATGCTCTACTCAGCAATCCGGGGGCGAAGATCTTTGCCCTATTGCTGGCAATCCTGGTATGGCTTCATGTAGTTACGGGGCGTTCCTACGAATGGCAGTTTCAGGTCCCTCTGAGGATAAAAAGCATCCCCAAAAAAATGGTTATCGCTAATGAACTACCTGAGAAAATAGACGTTAGATTTTTCGGCCAGGGCAGACAACTACTGCGGGTGCCCCACTCAAAAACCGCGGTGGAACTCAAGATAACTTCTCGTAGGACTGCGCCAAGAGAACATCAGTTGTCACCTCTGAATGTCGATATTCCCAATGGCTTGAAGGTAGAGCCCCGGGAGATTGTAGAACCTAAGGCAGTGACTGTTGAGCTCAACAAACTAATTACTAAGAAGGTTAAGGTTATACCTCATGTTCACTTGCAGTTAGCCAATGGGTATGTCCAGGTTGGTCCTATCAAGGTCAGCCCGGAGAGAGTTACAATATCAGGCCCTCAAAAATCCCTCCGTCGGGTATATTCCCTATCCCTTGATTCTCTCTCTTTCTCCAGGATAAAGAGAAGTATCAGTAGGTCTGAAACAGTAATTCTCCCTGAAGGGGTCAATGTCACCTGTTCCCCCTCTGAAGTGAATCTATTCATTGATATCCAAGCATTAGGAGAACGCTGGATTAAGGATATCCCGGTAAAATTAAGATACTTGCCAAAGGGGAGAAAAGCAAGGATTGAACCTTCCACAGTTAACCTCAAGGTGGAGGGAGGGATAGAGTTATTGGCCACTTTAACCCCCAAAGATATCTCTGCCTATATTGACTACCGAAGAGTAAAAAAGAGGAAAAAGGCCGAGCTGCCGGCAATAATTTCCCCCAAGATCGCGGGGGTAAAATGGATAGAGGCCAGACCGGAAAGATTCACTGTGGTGGTGGAATAAATTGAAAGCAACCTAACAGCTTTGGACAAAACATAATCTAAACCGAATTATTCATGCAACTACCAATTTCGCGAATTAACACCAGTTTAACAATCACCGCAGAGACTCTCTTGATTCCTGAAAATTCGTACAATCATGTGGTTAGGTATGATTAAACAAGCCTATGCTTATTTTGGGTATTGAAACTTCTTGCGATGAAACGGCCGTAGCAGTCCTTGATGACATCCAAGGTATATTGTCTGATATTATCTCCTCTCAACTCGAACATTCTCAGTACGGGGGTGTAGTCCCCGAAATAGCCTCTCGCACCCATCTGAAGACAATCCTGCCCGTCTTGGAAAAGGCCTTATCGGCGGCGAAGGTTTCTTTATCTCAGCTTGACGGTATTGCTGTCACCTGCGGTCCGGGACTGGTAGGCTCTCTGTTGGTCGGCATATCTGTAGCCAAGGCCCTCCATTTCTCCCTGGCAATTCCCCTGATTGGAATCCACCACATAGAAGCGCATATCTTCGCCGCCATTTTGGAAAACCCAGAGCTATCGCCGCCATTTGTGGCTCTGGTAGTCTCAGGAGGTCATACCCAACTTATCTTTTTGCCTGCGTTCGGCGTTTACGAAATCCTGGGCAGCACCAGGGACGACGCCGCCGGTGAGGCCTTTGATAAGGTGGCTGCCCTGTTGGGCCTTGGTTACCCTGGGGGGCCGATTATCAATAGGCTGGCAGAAAAAGGAGACCCGGAGTTCATGAAATTTCCCCGGGCATCTGTGAAGGATTTTGAGTTCAGTTATAGTGGACTGAAAACCGCAGTAGTGAATTATGTCAAGAATTCTCCTGCTGACATAGTTCGGAGACATCTGTCGGACATCGCCGCCAGCTTTCAGGAAGCAGCCGTCGACGTCTTAGTAGAGAAAAGCATACAGGCGGCAAAACACAAAGATGTGGAAAAAATCGCTGTGGCCGGCGGCGTGGGAGCCAACTCCCGATTGAGAAACCTACTGAAAGAGAGGGCGGCTAAGGCGGGAGTCTCCGTCTTCTATCCCTCACCAGTTCTCTGTACTGACAATGGGGCGATGGTGGCGAAAGCCGGTGCCTTTAGGCTCTCCCTGGGGCAGACCTCCGGACTCGATTTGAATGCAAATCCCAGAATGAAGTTATGAGGCTGAGTCACTGACGATCAGATTCCGTCGAGAAAGTCATTTTTAATGCTCAAATGTGCGTCCCCACAGTGAGATATCGGAATCATACCCGGGCAGGGATACGCTTGAAAACCTATTTGAGTATTTCTCGACAGAATCTGTGGCTAACAGCTGTCGGAATCGGGACTCCGTTGTAACCGATTGTCTCGACCGCATCAGCAGTTTTGTTTCTATCCTACCTTGCATTTTTCTATTGACTTCTTTCTCTGTTTTTCTTATCTTAAGTTCCATCGTGGCGTATTCGTCTAGCGGTCCAGGACGCTGGCCTCTCACGCCAGTAACAGGGGTTCGACTCCCCTATACGCCACCAGCCAAGCTTCGGATTGCAGAGTGAAAAATGCAGAGTGCAAAAGTCAAAATTGCTTTCCCTACAGATCGGTTAAGCCAGTGTTCAGCCTTTTATTTTGCGCTTTGCAGTGTTCATTTTGCTTGCGTTTTCCCCTCCTGCGCTCATAGCTCAATTGGACAGAGCGCTTGGCTACGGACCAAGAGGTTGGGGGTTCGAGTCCTCCTGGGCGCACCAGAAACGGGAGGTTATTGTCATCACCGAAGATGAGAGATGGATGAAACTCGCCCTTCAGGAGGCAGAGCTTGCCTTCCAGGAGGGCGAGATTCCTGTCGGGGCGATAGCAGTTCGGGAAGGAAGGGTAGCCGGTAGGGGGCACAATCAGGTAGAGACGCTGAACGACCCCACGGCTCACGCTGAGATTATCGCCCTGGGGGCAGCAGCAACTTCTCTGCAGTCGTGGCGCCTGTGCGATTGTGATCTCTATGTTACTTTGGAGCCCTGCCCTATGTGTGCCGGGGCAACAGTGACAGCCAGACTGCGCCGACTGGTGTTCGGTGCCTTCAATCCCCAGGAAGGCGCCTGCGGCTCACTGTGGAATATCGTTCAGGACCAACGCCTTGAACATCAGATTGAATTGACATCCGGGGTGCTGAAGAGAGAATGTGAGACAATACTCAAATCCTTTTTCGCCAAGTTAAGAGAGACAAAGGAGAGGTGCCTGAGCGGTTGAAAGGGGCGGTCTCGAAAACCGTTGTGGGGGCAACTCCACCCAGGGTTCGAATCCCTGCCTCTCCGCCAGTTGCCAGGAAAAGATGGGCACAGAGATGACAGAACAACAAGATTATTCACACTTCATCAGAGCGTGGAGAGGGAGAATATCCGCCAGAGAGAAATATCTCTCCGATTGTCGGAAACGAGCCTACCGTCAGGCTCACAAGGCAGTTTCTATCCTGCAAAAGGAATACGGGACAAGGAGGGTTTTCCTTTTCGGCTCGCTGCTTGATAAAATCCGCTTCACAGAGAGATCAGACATCGACCTGGCGGTAGAGGGATTGGAGAAAGCAGCGTTCTTCGAAGCTGTAGGTCGCCTGCTTGGACTGGGCCAGTTCCACATTGACCTTCTGCCCTGGGAAGAATGTAAGCAATCTCTTAAGAAAGAGATCCTCCTGAATGGGAAGTTGATTTATGAAAGTTCTCAACAAAAACAGCCAGAGATTTCGCAGGCTAAAAGCAGAAATAGCCGAAGCGTTCGCTGACCTTAGAACGCTTGCTCGAGAGTTGGAGGGAATAAAGGACTCTCTGTCGAGGGATGATGTTTCAACCTATGATTTAAGGGCGGTGGGTTCAATCCTTCACGACTTCTACAATGGGATAGAAAACACCTTTGGCAGAGTTGCTCAGGAATTGAACGGAGGCCTGCCGGCTGGAGAAGACTGGCACTGGCAGCTTTTGGTGTATATGGCGGCTGAGATCGAAGGTGTCAGACCTCCAGTCATTTCCAAATCTCTGAAGAAAGAGCTTCAGAGATATCTCGGCTTTCGACATCTCTTCCGTCACATCTATGGATTCTCATTGGAGAAGGAGAGGATAAAGGAGCTTTGCGAAAGGGTTTCCCCTCTTCTTAGCTCTTTGGAAACAGATCTGCTGAAGTTCTATCAATATCTGGACGCATTGTCTAAAGAAGTCTCAATGTAGTAGTGGGAATTACCAGAAGTTATAGGGTAATTAAACAAAGCGGAGAGATGCCCGAGTTGGCCGAAGGGGCGCGACTGGAAATCGCGTGTGGGACCACAAGTTCTACCGTGGGTTCGAATCCCACTCTCTCCGCCAATTGGGATGGAACCCATTTTTAGCCAGTATATCAAAAGGCTTTTTGTAGGTGGGACAAAGGTTTCCAGAGTCGAAGACGCAGTTCGATAGTAAGAAATTCAGGAGTTTGCGTTTTTCAGGCAGATTCTGCTGTAGGTATAGAGAATAAGCCTTTTCTGAGAGTTCTATAATATCGCAGGCTTCAAATGCATAGTTGAAATCACTTTTCTGGTATTGCTGAATTTTCCCTTCAATTCCTTCCAGATCCTTTTTCCACTCGTCAGATTTCTTCTGATAAAACTCATCGCCCACATTTCCGTCCAACTTATCGATATACATCTGCTCGATTCTTTTCT
>JAUWEO010000183.1 GCA_030608245.1 Candidatus Latescibacterota bacterium | reverse complement strand
GGCGGAAAAGAGTTCCCAGCGTCTGTATGGGCTGTTTATCTCCAAGGCTATTCTCCCCATCCGAAGGACAATCCACAAAAGCATTGACCGCAACCTTCTGGGGACGCCGGCGGCGGTTCTGAAGGGGATACTTTTAGGGGAGAAAAGAGGCTTGCCCGCACAGGTGAAGGCTGCCTTTGCCGACGCTGGGGTTATTCATATCCTGGCCGTATCTGGTTTGCATGTGGGACTGGTGGTGGCAATATTCTTCTCCTTGTTTCGTCTGCTGTGCTCTTCGAACAAATGGACTACATTAGCCACTTTGTCCGCTCTATTTCTCTATGCATTTGTCACCGATTTGAGGCCGTCAGTGGTGAGAGCGTCAATTATGGCTACTGTCATCTTGGTAGGCTTGGGCCTTGAGCGGGATTCGGATATCATTAACAACCTTGCCCTAGCAGCGTTGATTATCCTTCTTATCTGGCCACAGGCCCTTTTTGACGCTGGCTTTCAGCTCTCTTTTGCTGCCACTATTGCTATTGTCTCCCTGTACTGGCCCATTCTCTCTCTATTTCCAGAATCTTTAACAAGGCAAGACCGCTGGTGGGGCAGGTGGGTGTTCGGTGTTGTTGCTCTTTCTATCGCTGCACAACTTGGGGTAGCCCCCATAACCGCTTTCTACTTCAACCGCCTTCCCCTGATCTCGATTCTGGCCAACATCGTGGCTATTCCCACACTGGGTGCGGTTCTGGCCTTGGGTTTTGTGGCCTCTGCCTTTGGCTTCTGGTGTACTCCGGTGGCGATGATCTTCAACGCTGCCAACTGGCTCTTCCTGAAGTTCCTGCTCAAGACAGTCCAGTTCTTTGCCAGTCTGCCCTATGGGACTTTCCATGTTTCAAGCCCCTCTTGGTTTTTCTTCCTTGGGTACTTCTCAGTCCTGGCGCTGCTCATGGGGGTGCAAAGCTCGATTCGTGCTCGGAGGGTCTTGTTATTCTTCGTATTGGTTGTGGCTAACATCTACCTGTGGAAGGGCATCTGGGGCGATTCACGGCAGCTTCGAGTAGTCTTTTTGAGCCCTGGCAGGGGCAATGCCGCCTTCGTGCACTGCCCCAACGGCAGAAAGATATTGATAGACGCTGGCCCAAGGACTCCTTACTTTGACGCCGGTAAGACAGTGATCTGCCCTTTTCTACATCGCTCAGGGGTAAGAAAAGTTGATGCTGTTATTGTCACCCATCAGGACAACAGCCATATAGGCGGGCTGATCTCGGTCTTAGAAAATTTCCGGGTCGATAACATCTTGGACAATGGGCAGCCGCTTTCCTCCTGGACATCTGACCGTCTCTGGGAAATTGCCTACTGGAAAGGTGTACGTCATTGGACCATTTCGGCCGGAGATACCCTGGCTGGATTGGGAGAGGTGAAAGTTATGGCCCTTGCTCCTGCAAGAATCCCCGACTCTTTTCCAGAGAGATCAAGCCAGGCTCCTGTAATCTTAAAACTTACCTATAAGGGAACTTCTTTTCTCATCACGGGTGGCTTAGAGTGGAAGGATAGAAAAGAGCTTTTCGCCTGGGGAGATGAACTGAAGGCAACAGTGCTTGAGACAGGTCGCTTAGATACACAAACCACCTTAGGGAAAAAATTACTCCAGACAGTATCTCCGCAAGTGCTCATCCTCACAGGAAGCAGTGGGGATTCTTCCTGGCGGGAAGAACTTGGAGATGCCGTAGGGTCAACGGGCAGGCTTTATCAAATTGAGAAGAACGGGGCGGTCACTGTCATTGTGGACAGAAGAGGAAGGATGAAGATCACTTCGATGCTGGCCAATATTAGAGATTGACAGAAAGGTCAACCTAAGCAGTTCTTAGCGAAGCTTTTTGTTAACCTTCCCTCGGTTTGCTTTCCATGCAACAATAACCTCTCTCCTGTCCCCTCCCGAAACGGGGAGCTTTACACGAAGTCTTTCTATCCTAAAATATCCAACACCTGCCATTTTATCTCGTTCACTAAAGGTTCATTCTTGATGAATCTGGCTATTTCCTGGACGGCGAATCTCCCCACTTCTTTCAGACCTGAATTCACACAGCCGGCGATATGAGGGGTAAGAAGCACATTTTCCAATTTTCGCAAGGGACTGTCTGGAGAAGGGGGTTCGGGCTCGGTGACATCTAAACAGGCAAAGAGTCTTCCCTTTTTTAGTTCCTCAATCAAGGCATCCTGATCCAAAACAGCTCCCCGGGCAGTGTTTACGAAGATTGCCCCGTCTTTCATTCCCTGGAAAAACTTCTCGTTCAACATTCCTCTGGTCTCTTGAGTTAGAGGGGCACAGAGGGCAATTATGTCACAGCGAGAGGCAAGTTCCAACAGGTTATCCACTTTTTGCCCCCCCAACTGTTTGATTTTTTCCTCATCTATGTAAGGGTCATAAACAAGTATCTTGGTGGTAAGTATCTTGAGGAACCCAATGAGATTCCGTCCCACTTGAGAAGCAGCGATAACCCCAACAGTCTTGCCTCCTAACTCATCGGTCAATTTCACCAATTCCTGGTTATCTCTCCAGGTATTTCCTTCTCTTAGATATTTATTCCACTGCCATACTCTCTTGACGGAGGTGAGGATAAGTCCAAGAGTTGTTATCGCCACATTTCTGCCCAGAATATTGGAGGCATTGGAGACCCTTACCCCCTTTTTTAACAGTTCTATATCTACATACGGTTTTATGGAACCTGCAGCATGAGAGATAAATCGAAGCTCAGGAGAGGTCTCCAAGAAAGAGAGAGCCACTTTGGGGGAATTCCAACTGGTAAGAATGGCCCGGGAAGAGGCAGAAAAATCCTCAGGGTTGGTTTCTCCATCCCACATTTTCAGGTCTCCCAGTTGTTGTAGGAGTTTGAGTGCTTCAAGATCAAAAATCCTTTTAACCCCATCTGGCTTTACCAATACCGAAATTCTGCTCATCTCATTGCCTCCATATTTATAAGAAACAGAGGATTTTTGCGAATAAGTCTGGATCCTGTCTCTAATAATCCGTCTGCTTCTATCAGTTTGAGAACAGCATTTCCCACTTTCCCTTCCTTTTGAATCCCGTTTTCTCGGCACACTTTGTTTATAATCTCATACTGTCTGGCCAATCCGGGAAGATGGGGACGTGTGGACACAGTAACTACTCTTCCCTTACAGTCTATCACTTTGGGATAAAATACAAAAACGCTGCGGGTGGGAGCGCCGTTTACATCCTCCACAGTGTGAAGAGTGGTACTGCTGGAATGAGTTGTTCCTAAGAAGAGAATCTTTCCACCGATAAGGCAGTTCCTGTGAAAAGGAGTGCCTTCCCCACAAGAGCAGAGACACTTCTCGTGCCCTTCAATCATCTCCCAGCCTTTATCTCCCCAGGCAGCCACAGAATGGGTAGGGTGAATCGACCTGCGCACTCCTTCTCTTCTCCAGAAGACATCGGTGATTTCGCCCATCCGGGAGGGAGAGACTCGAACATCGAACACGATTTCATTTTTCTCTACCAATCCGTACTCTCCTCCCACGAAGGCGGGAAAACTGGGCATAAGCACTCCTCCCTCCTGCCCTACTACCTCCATCAAGGCACTGATCACTGTGTCTGCTCCTTCTTCTATGTATCCAAAACTGGACAATGAGGAATGCACCAAAACAGAATCTCCTTCTTTTAAACCCAGTTCGATCAGCCCTTTCACCATATCTTTTTTGGTGACCATCCTTTGGAACTCCTTGTGTGAATTACCAATCATTTCTCTGCTTTTTTTTGCAAGATTTTAACACACTTCTTTAACCACTAATTTCACTAATTACTTTAATTGTTTATTATAATTCGTGTTAGTTCGTGTAATTCGTGGTTTGAATCTTTTATTTTCCTGGCTGGAGCTTCGCTGCGCTAGGAAATTGTGTGGCTCCAAAAAACAGCTCAGATTGGGTCGGCTCTGCCTATT
>JAUWEO010000187.1 GCA_030608245.1 Candidatus Latescibacterota bacterium | reverse complement strand
ATTGATCCTCGAACATTGAATATCGACCCTGAGGATGTAGCCAGGAAGATAACCAGCAAGACTAAGGTGATTATGCCCGTTTATATCGGCGGATACCCCCCTGATATGGACGCAATCATGAAATTGGCCGAAGAAAACGATATCGCAGTCGTTGAGGATGCTGCTCATGCTTTTGGGGGAAGTTACAAAGGCAAAATGAGTGGAACAATAGGACATTTTGGCTCATACAGTTTCCACGAGGTGAAGAATGTGAATGCTCTGGGCGAAGGGGGAATTGTGGTTACCAATGAACCATGCGGCGAGGACTTTCCTAAAGCGCGTTTTGTTGGTTTTGATATCGCTCATCCCATCGAGAAATGGCTCTATGATGTAGTGGCGTTGAAAGGAACGGGTGGCCACTACTCGGCAGCCGGAAACCATTCTTCCACCGAGATTCAGGCGGTGGTTTTGCTCAGTCAGATGAACAGGCTGATGGAGATCATTGGGATTAGAAGGAAGAATGCAGAATACTTAAACAGCAGATTTGAAGACGTACAAGGAATTGTCCCCTGTCCCCTGGATACTGATGATATAAAGAGCACGCACCATCTGTATCTCTTGCAACTTGATCCTGACAGGTTAAAAGGAGATATCCAGGATTTCAAGAAAGGACTGGGTGAGAAAGGAGTAACTCAGGTCCCCCATTTTGCTCCGCTGTATCGTTTCTCTTATATGAAGCAACTCGGATACGACACAGAGGCCATTCGGAAAACTTGTCCAAATGCCGAAGAAGTCTTCTTGCATAGATTTACCCATCTGCCGCTGTATCCATTGACTAAACAACAGCTTGAATATATGGCAGATAGTGTTATTGAAGTAGTGAAGGAGATGAGAAAATGATTATAGGAGTCCCTAAAGAGATTAAAGAAGAGGAGTATCGGGTAGGCCTTTTGCCCCATGGAGTTTCTATCCTAAGGGAAAAAGGACATTCTATTCTGGTAGAGAAAGGTGCAGGAGAAGGGGCAGGTATTAAAGATAGGGAGTATACAGAGAAAGGAGCTGAGATTGTTTCCTCATCCAAAGAAATATTCCAGAGAGCAGATTTAGTGGTTAAGGTTAAAGAGCCCCAACCTTCTGAATATAACCTTTTGCAAGAAGGACAGATTCTCTTTACCTATTTTCACTTTGCCTCCAGTCGGGCAATGACGGAGGTTCTCTTGGAGAGAAAAATCACGGCCGTTGCTTACGAAATGGTAGAAGAAAATGGGAGTCTCCCTTTACTTTTGCCAATGAGTGAGATCGCAGGCAGACTTGGTCCCCAGGAAGGAGCAAAATATTTAGAAAAAGAATATGGAGGAAAAGGGGTCTTGCTAAGTGGAGCAACCGGAGTGTCCCCAGCCAGGGTAGTTGTTATTGGTGGAGGAACCGTGGGCCTAAACAGCGCCATTATATCCTCTGGTATGGGAGCGGAAGTCTATATTTTGGACATTAACCTTGATCGACTTCGCTATCTTAGGAATATTCTGCCTTCAAATGTAAAACTCCTCTATTCTAACTCGGAGAACCTGAGAAAGGTCTTAAAAGAAGCTGATTTGGTCATCGGAGCGGTCCTTATTCCTGGAACCAAGGCTCCTATTCTGCTCACAGAAGAAGACCTTAGAATAATGGAGAAAGGCACGGTTTTGGTTGACGTCTCAATAGACCAGGGAGGTTGTTTCCAGACAAGCAGGCCGACTACTCACAAGAATCCAGTTTATCTGAAGAATGGAATTGTCCATTATTGTGTGGCAAATATTCCCTCAGCAGTAGCTAAAACGTCGACTTATGCGCTTTGTTATGCCACCTTCCCCTATCTTTTGTCCTTGACTGAGAAAGGAATAAAAGCACAAGAAGAAAATTCAGCCTTAAAAAAAGGACTGTGCTTGCACAAGGGCAAAATAACCAACCGCATCATCTCAAGAGTGTTTGGAGACTGAAGACAGAAAGATCAGGAAAAACTGTCCCTCAGGAATCCCTGAGGTGGAAATGGAGGTCTTTCAACAAAAAACAGGTCCATTTCTCTCCAGATATACTATATCAATCTTGCTCTCACGGAGGGAATGAGCCTGTTATCTATAGGGAAATTCTCGATATTAGGATTCCGGGTGGAATCTCACACGGTCATAATTTCCTCGTCCTTCTTTTTTAGAAGGTCGTCTATCTCTTCGATAAATTCGTCGGTTAAATCCTGCACCTTTTCCATAAGTCTATGACTATCATCTTCGGACAGCTCTGCTGATTTTTCCTGCTTCTTTAATGTATCGTTTGCCTCCCGCCTGATATTTCGAATTTCAACCCGACTGTCTTCAGCCAATCGCTTTACTACCCGGACCAGCTCTTTTCGGCGTTCTTCTGTCAGAGAAGGGATTTGCAGCCGGATAATGGAGCCATCGTTAGAGGGTGTAAGTCCCAGATCCGATGCCAGGATGCTTTTCTCAATCTTGGGCAACATCTCTTTATCCCACGGCTGGATAGTGATCAGACTTACCTCAGGTGCGCCTATGCTGGCAACCTGATTTAAAGGAAGCAGACTGCCGTAGCAGTCCACTCTGATTTTGTCCAACAAGGAAATATTGGCCTTTCCTGTTCGGACGGAGGCCATGTGCTGGCCCAGTGATTGCAAAGCTTTTTGCATCTGCTCCTTCACTGTTGAAACAATCTTTTCATCCATCGCTTTCCTCCACCAGGGTTCCGATATGTTCGCCTGTTAGTATCCTGGTTAGATTTCCCCTCTTGGTTATATTGAAGACTATGATAGGTAAATTATTGTCTTTACAGAAAGATATCGCGGCAGCATCCATTACTTTCAGTCCTCTGTTTAACGCATCGATATACCCAATACGGTCGAATTTCCGCGCCGAAGGGTGCTCCTGAGGGTCGGCGTCGTAGACACCATCAACCTTGGTGCCTTTCAAGATAACCTCTGCCCCTATTT
Organism: Candidatus Latescibacterota bacterium; assembly: GCA_030608245.1. Lineage (GTDB taxonomy): Bacteria > Latescibacterota > MVCY01 > MVCY01 > MVCY01 > MVCY01. Next base: position 870 of record JAUWEO010000187.1, on the reverse strand, counting down.
CTGCAGCTCGCAAACAAGCAGCGGTGTCGGTAGTGAAGTATGGATTTCCGGTGCCAGCGGCGAAGATTACCACCTGGTCTTCCTCCAAGTAACGCACTGCATCTCTTCTGACAAATAGGTCAGCTATCTCTCCCATTTCAATAGCCGTTTGAACTCTGGCATAGTTTCCCAGCTTTTGCAGGGCCTCCTGAAGGATCAGAGAGTTGATCACTGTTGCCAACATACCTATATAATCCGCAGAAACCCGATCCATCCCCTTGATGCTGGCCTTTACCCCCCGGAAGATATTACCTGCCCCAACCACCACGCCTATCTGAACTCCCATTCTCTGAACCTCGCAGATTTGCTCAGCCATCTCCCTAACCACTTCCGGATCAGTCCCGTAGCTCAATTGCCCCGCTAACACTTCACCACTGAGTTTTAGTAAGATCCTTTTGTACTTGGGTTGCTGCATAGCCCCTGCCTTGGTAGATTACTCTTCACCTAATCTATAGCGAACAAAGCGTTTAATAGAAATGTTCTCACCCACATTAGCGATGGTCTGGGTAAGAAGATCCTTAACAAAAGTATTAGGATCCTTTATGAAAGGCTGCTCCAAGAGACACACCTCTTGGAAAAACTTCTCTAACCTCCCGTCTATCATTCTTTGGACAGCTCTTTCTGGTTTTCCTTCCGCCTGTTTCTTGTAGATATGTTTCTCTTTCTCCACTATTTCAGCCGAAAGATCTTCTTTCTTGACGATCAGGGGATTAGCCGCTGCTATTTGCATGGCAATATTTTTGACAAAACCTTGAAACTCCTCAGTACGAGCGACAAAGTCTGTTTCACAATTGATCTCGACTAATACTCCCAATTTGCTGCCAGGGTGAA
>JAUWEO010000056.1 GCA_030608245.1 Candidatus Latescibacterota bacterium | reverse complement strand
GTTTTTCCAGATAGAATCGCTTCTGTATCCATTGGCCCTCCAGCACCCGCAGGCCGGCCCGATACCAACTGTGTTTACGACCGCTAACCAGAACCGGAGGATCTCCCTTGAGCACCTTAAAAAGGTAGCATTCCGCGCTGGGATATAAGGCCTTTGCCGTACTCGGATCAAGGCAGACACTGATCCCCACCCCATTCAACAGGGTCTCCTTGGATAAGTTTACCCCACATCCACACTGGTTAAAACGCCAGTGCCACCATCCAGAGAGGTTGTAAGGGCTAGTTGAATGCAATTCTTTATAGTAGGCCCGCTGTTGTTCTGAGAGTGATTCTTTCAGGGCTGTGGGATTAGCGAATGCCTCCATGGCATTGCTCTCTATGAGCGTGGCACCGGGCTGGAGGTTATCTACGAGGTACCATTGCCCGTTCAGGCAGACTTCAACCAGCGAATGCTCTGGGGTATTGATAATTCGGGCCGGAATCCCCATCGTATGCAGCATCGCCGCCAAGCCGTTCGCCTTGCCGACGCAGTAAGAGCCATGCAAAAAGAGGTCCACCGGGTGTCGGGAGGCATAGGTCTGGCCACCACGGCCCCGGGCGTACTCTGCCAGAATTCGGACCTTCTCCAGAATAGGCGTATTTTCGCCCACAGCATGTTTTTCAAAGACCTCATCCCGCCATTGCACCAGGGCATCCCAGTCTCGCTGATGGACTGTCCGACCGTCCGAGGGGTCGTAAAGCTCGCCCCCTTGCAGTTCCTCTTTCCGGGGTGGCAGAGAGGCCAGCGAAACATGACACCCGCTGGGGGCCTGGTCGATGCCCGGCGATTTCCGGGTGATCAAAGGCACCTCTGGGAGATGCGATTCAGGGTCTACCTGACGGTCGATGAAAAGTCCACAGCCATCTGGCAGCTTTTCGTCCAAATGGGCATAGTGAAAGTGGATCTCCCACGCCGGGCTCCAATACATCTTCCCCACTGCATCGCAGACCTTCAATTCAACAGGACCATAACCTGTTTCGTCTCCGGTGACGACATCCGTAGTTTCTTGCCCTAACTGAACCATAGTTTTTCCCCTCCGTATTTCAGCCAAAAATTGCCGCTTACGAACAACATAGAAACCAGCTCTGACTTGGGCCGAATTGCCATCCGAATCCACGAATTTATTCGCTCGCCGGAATAAGGGCTAAATCTCCGCTGTAGGCAGCCTCAAGCGTGGGCCTCATAAGCGTATCCACGTCCCCTCTCTCCACATCCATAGGGGTAGGCATATTTTGCAGCTTCATCTTCAACTGAGGATTCTTTGCTGCCTCCACCATGACCTCGATCTGTTCTTGGGGAACCCCTGCCTCTTTCAATGTGGTTGGAAATCCAAGGCTGCGGGAAAATGCTATCATCCCCTTAGCCACTGTTTCAGCCAATGTGTGTCTCTCGAGCTTTTCCCAATCTACATCACCGGCAATGAATCCTGCTCTCTGAAAGATGGCCCCTACAACGCGATTCTGCGGCTCAATCGCTCTGCCGAAAGCTACGGCATAGTAAGGATTCAGCACCGCACACGCCCTTCCGTGCGTGAGATAATGGGTCAACTGAAAGCTGCCCAAATGGCCGGCGTTTGTCCCTCCTCGCTGTACCACGCCTGTATCCGGGTTCTGTTTAGTGATCATAATCGCATACCCGCCCAGATCGGTCGCCAATCCCAAGGCAATCCTTGCCTGCAGATTATCTGGTTTCCGCACAGCCTGGGGAAGATTTTCGACAATAAGCTCAATACCGATTTGGGTAATCTCTTTGATCTCCTCGTAATAACACTTCCCGGTGGCACCTATGAAGACTTCCCAGCAGTGGGCTATACCGTCTAATCCTCCGTCCAAGGTAAGGGCTTGGGGAACACCAAGAGTCACCCTGTGATCAAAGACAGCCGCGGGGGGAATAATAGCTTCATCCACGATGAGCTTCTTGATGCCGGCAACTGGATCAGTTATGTTGGAGTATCTCGTCAGATGAGTACCTGATCCGGAAGCAGTCTGCACAGCTATGATTGGAATTGCAGGTTTTCCTGTTTTTTCAGACACCTTGGTTACCTCTCCGGTGCCGAAATAGGGTTCAATGTCAGAACTCTCGTACCTGGCCAGAACAGAAGCGGCTTTCACTGCATCGATAGTGCTGCCTCCCCCAACAGCCACAATACTATCTGGCTTGGTCTTTGAGATCGCAAGAGCAATACGATAGACATCCTCCCGTGGTGAATTAGGCCTGGCTCCCTTTACCGGTATCTCATAATTGACCTTATGCGCTCTGAGGGATTGGATAATCTCCTCCAGCCAGGGATTTAGCCACTTGCTATTATTTGTTACCAGCACTGTCCGCTCGCCAAACCGGGAGGTGAATTCCCCAACTTTGTCCAGCACATCTATTCCCCAGGCGTAATTCTCGCCCTTCCAGTTCTTCAACAGTTTCTCGGCAGTTTTCTCACTTGGCTCCATAATAACTTGGCCTCCTTGAATCTTAGTTGATTGATTCGTAAAAAGTCGAAAAGGAGGTCATTCTGAACGAAGTGAAGAATCTCATAGGTCTATTTATGCCAAGCAACTAGAGATTTTTCGACTCCGCTTCGCTCCGCTCAAAATGACAAGAAAAAGACTTCTTTGCGAAAGGATCAAAGAGGAATTATAGAAACAATCAGAATCTCCCATATCGGTCCACCAGTTCCATCGCCCACTCATAGCTCTCAAAACTCACCGAAGGCGGCACAGAGTGGTCGGAATGGTAGATGTACCCCCCTCCGTCTTTTGCGGCGAGGAGCTCGCTTTCCACCGGATTTCTTCACAACGAGCTCTGAAATCCCTCAGCAAATTCGACATCTCATGCTCCCGATTTTGATTTTTCCTGTTTTGGCTTTTTGGGGATCTATTTCACCTTCCCTTGCTGCTTGCTGCTAAAACACCTTCGAGATCCAGTCCTGGTAACCCGAAGTGCTCCCGATAAGCCTGCACCATAGCTATGTAGTTCTCGGGGTTAACATCCTTGTGGATGCAATTGCTGCTCATGAGAATATGGCCACCATTACCTGCACCGGCATCGAGCAACCCATGTACTTCGCGCCTCACTTCCCCGGTGGTTCCCGAACAGAGCGTCACCCGTGCATCCACATTGCCGATAAAACAGGTCTGCTCGCCATAGCATTCTTTAAGCTGTTTGATCTCCATTCCGGCGCCTTTGTCTATCTCGGCGTAACCGTCCACGTTCGTTCCCAGCAGAAAACTGTCGAGGATCGGCCACAGATAGCCGTCGGTAGTGTTAACAGCATAGCCGCCGAGTTGATGGGCCGCCTCCGCCTGCCTTTTTATCTCCGGCATGATAAACTCATCGTAATGCTCCGGAGAAATGATCGGGCCTTTATCGGATGCTAAATCGCCACCAACGCCGAAGACTATCGCGCCCTGCTCGGCCCAGAACTCCATCTCTCTGATAGTGACGTCCGTGATCCGCCGATAGTCCTCGTGAAGCTCATCCGGACAAGTATGGAACCAGAGCAACTGGTAGGACGGCAACCAGGCAACACCCAACGAGTAACACGGAGCAACTAACGCCGGGGGATCACCCTGTTTTTCAAAATGACTGCACAGCGCCCTCAACACGTGTAGTTCATCTTCTCTCACCACAACAGGCTTCGCCTCGGATGGCTCGGAGAGCCCTTTTAGGTGGAGCTTCTCTCTTTCTACCTCCGGAAGCTCACCTTTGGCAATCCATTCGATGACATCGCTGCTTTCGTGGTACTTCATAATCTCGTCGCCCTGTCGCCAAATAGCATCCCCGATCTTCTCAGGCCGGGCGAAATCCTTCGGTAGATTCTTCCCGATGGCCATCATATCAAGGTCAAGCAGTTGGTAAAGATCAATATAATCCTTTACCTCCTGTTCAACAACCCTTTCCCACTTCCATTCTTTCAGACATTTCATTCTGTATCTGAAATTGGAGACGATGCTTGGACGGCCGATCAGAACATCAAACGTGGGAGATTTGATCAAATTCTCCGCAATGGGGGTGCGATCAGGCTGCTGATGTTCAAAAGCACATCGGACTCGTTCTATCCTGGTCATTGGATCTTAGGGGTCTTCCTTAGCTAATAATAGGACTTTTTTAGTTATCGCCTTCTTGCGTTCGGAACAGGCTTGCTGGAAAGCGTGAAATGTGAAGCGTGATTGGAGAGACTATTTGATGTTACCCCATTTCAAGCAGGCGATGGCCAATTGGTGATGATTCCCATGGCCAGTGCAAATATCGACTTTTCCTGCCGTTGTCGTTCAAGCTACCTTGCTGATTTTTGTGGATAATATAACATACTAAATCTCATCTGGAGTAAAAAATGACACTGTGCTTGAAATAAATCTCGGAAGTGCCCGCTGATGGTTGTCAAATGAGGTCTGCCCTGATTGCCACTCAATCTTGCTTTTTTGTTGACAACTTCTCAAGAATTTGCTATACTTCTGGCGTAATTTCCAGTCCAGCTATCACATCTGCAATAAAAATGGCTGGGAAGGCAAAAATGGCTTCAAAACTGATTCAAGTAGGGGCCGCCGAGTAGAATGGGGACAGCCTGGGAGAAGGGGCCTCGGAGGCTTCGGCGTGGGAAAGAACAGAATGGGAATTGTCCGAATTTCAAAAGGTGGAATCTCTGTCTGTTGCCTAAAGGGAATTTTGGTGGGAGTTGCAGTCCTATCACTGACATGCGGGGAAAAACAGGAGGAATCACCCCACTCAGAACGGTATTCTGTCACGAAAATCACAAAACCTCTGAGGAAAATACCCATTCGAGTGGGGGATATCTCAATAACAGCAGAAGTCTGCGACACCCCCCAATCCCGTCGGCAAGGGCTAATGTCTCGTGCCTACCTTCCTGAGAATGAGGGCATGCTATTCGTTTTCGACACAGAAGGGCATCATTCTTTTTGGATGAAAAATACATCTATTCCGTTAAGTATCGCTTTTATAGGTAGAAAAGGAGAGATTGTTCAAATCGAGGATATGCAGCCACAAGACTCGACTCTCCATACTTCTGCTTATCCAGTGCTGTATGCCCTGGAGATGAATCAGGGCTGGTTTAGAAAAAACGGCATCGAGGTAGGAGATAAGATAACATTTAACCTTCAGTTAAGATAGAGCATGATTCAGTAGGTGTTAAGATGGACCTATTTAAAGACATGGCATACAGTCGGTCCCACTTTCTTTGAGATCTACATTCAGATGCACCCTTTGATGGAAGGCTATCAAGTCCGACGTCTGTTCTATTGGCTTAACACTCTGCTTATCCATGTGCACTATTTGAAAGATCAACACTATGTTTCCGCAACTGACGATTTGGCAAAGCAACTGACCAAGATGTTCTCAGAAGGAGATTGACCGATGGCAAAGCTTGAGTTGCTGTATCTTTCGCGCCGTGATATAGAAGTGGTGAACTTAGGGATGTACCAAATAGTTCAGGCGGTAGAAGGGGCACTGCGGGAGAAGGGAGAAGGAAGGGTGGAAATGCCCCCTAAGCCAGGGGTCCACCCAAAAGCAGATGCCTTTATTCACGCCATGCCTGCTTTCATTCCCCAGCTTGGTTCAGTAGGGGTGAAATGGGTAAGCGGGTTTCCAGAAAATCATAAACTGGGTTTGCCCTATATCTCCGGACTTCTGATTCTAAATGATCCGGACACCGGTCTTCCGGTGGCGGTGATGGATTGTACCTGGATTACGGCGATGCGAACAGGGGCGGCTACGGCAGTAGCGGCTAAATACCTGGCACAGAGAGATTCCCAAATCCTGGGTATTCTGGGCTGCGGTGTACAGGGCCGAAGCAATCTGGAAGCTCTAAAGGTAGCGTTTCCCGGATTGCAATACGTGAAGGCCTACGATATTCACCGGGCCAATGCCGAAAAATACGCTCAGGAAATGAGCGAGAAACTGAATGTAGAGGTAAAGGTGGTCATCTCTTCTGAGGAGGCAGTGCGCGACGCAGACCTGGTGGTCACTGCCGGTCCAATCTCAAAGTACCCCAACCCGGTAATCGAAGATGAATGGTTCAAACCCGGCGGATTTGCCTGCCCAGTGGATTTTGATTCCTACTGGAAGCCCTCGGTCCTTCATGGTGCAGACAAATTCTGCACTGACGATACAGACCAGCTTTTCTACTACCGGAAAGAGGGGTATTTCCAGAATATCCCCGAGGTCTATGCCCACCTGGGGGAGATTGTCGCCGGCAAGAAGCGCGGTCGGGAAGATGAGGAGGAGAGAATTATCTCCATGAACCTGGGTTTGGCCCTGGAGGATATGGCCGTCGGCATCGAGGTATACCGACGGGCAAAGGTTCAGGGAATAGGCACAATCTTGCCTCTTTGACTGGCGGAGCCTTACCACAAGCCGGCGAGGCACAAAGCCAGTAAGATCTCACGGCTGTTTGTGATAGGCCCGATGGGTTTTATACAATTTGAGCCTCGCGTCGATCTGCCTGGCCAAACCAGTATGGCCTGCCCGGACGGCGAATTGAATGGCCTGTTGAGCAGCATAGATGGCTTCGTCGAAACGGCCTGTTTCAGCATAGGCGGCGGCGAGGACATCCAAGGCTTGAGGGTGCTTGTATTCCATAGCCTGGCAGATTTGCCTGGCTAATCGTACCGCCTCGAAGCCGTTGCGCAGATTGGGGTCCGAACAAGTAGCCAGCTGCCAGACCAAGCTGAGGGCCTCGCCGAACCGACGCTGCCTTATCAGCACCATAACCAGATTGTGGCGCGCTTTGGCACAGTCCGGCTTGCTCCGCAGGGCCTGTTGAAAATGCTCTATGCCCTGCTGGCTTTTGCCCTGTTGAACGAGAACGGCACCTAAGTTGCTGTGCGCTTCGGCATAGTCCGGCCTGTTCCGCAGAGCCTGCCGGAAATGGTCTATAGCCTGTTTGGGATTGTCCTGTTGGAAGAGGATAACTCCCAAGTTGGTATGTGCTTCAACAAAGTCTGGCCTAATGCGCAGAGCCTGACGATAGTGTTCGATGGCCTCGTCCGGCTTGCCTTGCCCGGCGAGGGTGAGCCCAAGGTTATTGTGCGCTTCGGCATAGTCCGGCCTGATACGTAGGGCTTGGCGATAATGCTCGATGGCCTCATCGGACCTGTCCTGATCGGCCAAGAGGTTGCCCAAGCTGTTATGGGCGGCCACGTAACGCGGGTCGAGCTGAAGGGCATGCTGGTAGTATTGGATCGCGCGGTCGAGCTTGCGCTCACGGGCCGGTTCACCATCTCGAGGGTCGTCCGCCAGGGTCCTGAACAGAATTCCGAGAGCGCTGTGCGCTGCCGGACTCTGCGGATCCAGTTGCAGCGCCCGTCGGCCTGCCTCCTCGGCCCGGGAGTAGGCACCTCCCTCCAATGCTGCCCAACACTTTGCCGCCCACGCATAGGCATAAGAAGAAAGTGTCTGCGTAACAGAGTCCAATTTGGACAGCGCTCGGTCAGGATAACCGTCCCTGAGCAAACAGATGGCAGCCTCCATCTGGATCACCGGATCGCGTTGATGGTGTTCGCCTAACTGAATGATCTCCTTCCGCAACTGGGCATCTCTTATTCTTTGTAGGACATACCTCAGCCAACCGGGGTCTGGTGGATTCACCATCCGCGGAATTTCGGGAGTTACAGACGCCCTCCGTCCAGTTTCCATCAGAGCCCATATCCGACCCAGCTTAGAGTCGGACGGCGCAATCCTCAGCGCCTGAGAGATCAATCTCTCTGCAGCGGGTGTGTATCCTTTGAGCATCCACACCTCGGCCAGCCGCACCATAGCCACAATGTTGTGTGGATTGGCCATTAAAGTGATACCCAAAGCCGCCTCTGCATGGTCTATCGCTCCAGCAGCATAGAATAACTCTGCCGCTGTTGTATGGTAGCGCTGAAACTGGAGGCCCTCCTCCTCCTGATCAACCATCCCAAGATGAATGGCTGCAGCGAAATAATCGCCCTGATCACAGTAGTACCGGGCCATCGCCAGAGAGGATATCTGGATCTGCTTCACCGCTGGAGAAAATAGAAAACGAAGCGCCTGCGGCATCTCTCCCTGATCTAAATAATCTTTGCCCAACTCCACAGAGGCAGTTTCACTGTCCGGGTTAAGCCGCAAGACACGCTCCCAGTACCCCACCGCCGAGCGGGAAACGACGTTCAGGCGGACCTGTTGAATCCCATAGGAGAGCACAATCAAGGATAACACTCCCAATATCCCAGCCCGCAAACTCCGCCAACCCGAAGGCCACAGCGCATCGGCCAATCCCCCGACCAAGAGAGCCAGCCCGGCCAGGGGAACATACAAATAGGTCCAAGAGAGATAATCTTCCACCCCATTCCAGGCCGTCGAGACAAAAGGAAACATAGCCGCAACCCCAAGCACCACGCCTAATCCAACCCAGCGCTTCCTCAGCAGAGCCCATCCCGCTCCGATCAATATTCCCAGATCAACCAGTCCCCAAACCAGGAATCTCCAATCCATAATCCCGTAGATGCGTGCGACCACCTCACGCAATATCACTGGAATATCCTGCCCTAACAGCAAGCCTTTGATATACCACCCTGTAGCACCAACCACAGAGAAAAAGCTATACCAGCCCGCTCCTGGCGGAAATTCAATATACTTGTAGTGAAGCGGATGCGGCTTGTAGAATAACCAGAGAGGCGAGAGAATCAAGGGGAATGCGACAAAGGGGAAGAGGCGCAAAAGCGCCAACCGAAAACCGGACCGGCGATACAGAATCTCATATGCACCCAAGACTATTGGAAGCGTCAGCAGCACCTTGGAGGTAAGCAATCCCAGAGTGAATGACACCACCGCCACAATATACAACCATCTCCGCAGCGAACGAGCGAATAACAGATAACAACAAAGCGCACCCAGATAGAAACTTAACCCAAACACATAATGGAAATAGTTGATATTATTGACCACCACCGAGGCTAAGGGATGAAGCCCGAAAATCAGAGCAGTGAACACCGCACTGCCTGGATGCTTTACGAAATGTCTGACAATGAACAAGAGCAAAAACGCATTGATCAGGTGGAAGACCAGCAACCAGA
>JAUWEO010000069.1 GCA_030608245.1 Candidatus Latescibacterota bacterium | reverse complement strand
ATACATAATCTGGGATGAAATCTTAACTAAGGGAGATTGCCTATCGGAAATTGTTCAAGGAATGTCCGGATTGTTTTTCCATTCTAACCAATCCCTTTGGCGACTTTTTTCTTTGCCAACGAGGGAACAGCAAGGTTATCTGCCGTTTCCCTCATAGAGGTTCCTCGAAATTTTGCAGGTTAGAGCTTTGTCCTATTTCCATAGTAGAGTTTGCCTGATATACTACGCAAAACTTGAAACAGGGCAATGTTACACTGGAGACCCATTTAGGTTTCGATCTTGGAGATTGTGATTGGCCTGGAATCCGGATATTCTCAGAACGATCCCTCGTCCGATGGTAAACTAAGTGCCGGATTGAATCAGGGATCCGGCATTTTGTCAAATGGGAAAGAAACGATTGCGCGGAGGATATAACAGAAAAAGCGACCCACATAGCTTACGCTGGCCTCTCCCTGGTCTGTCTTTTTTTGCCTTGTCGCTGATGTTCAGCGTCTCTGCCGCCCAGGGGGTGAAGGTCCTGGAGTGTGACAACACTGGTATTGTTCTTTCTTATCAGCCTGGGGAATTAACCAGACGGACAGTTGACACCGATTCTGGAGAGGCTGAGATTCTTCAGCTTAGCGACTGTGGGATGACCGATAAGGTGGGCTACCCTATGCTGCCGAAGAAATCGGTGCTGATGGGCATTCCTCCGGAGGCAGAACTGAGACTCCAGATAATCAGTTCAAGATCGGTTATCCAGAGGGGCTATTCTGTTGCCCCTGTTCCCCAACTGGCAGAAGAAAAGAGAGATGGAGAAATCTTCTTTGAGGAGCGTTTTGTTAGAGACCCTCAAGCATATTCGGGTACTTCTTTTTCTCCTCCGCAAGTAGCCGCTTTAGGAAAGCCGGGCTTCCTTCGAGATCAAAGGGTAGTGAATATTGTTTTCTGGCCGGTCAGATATAATCCAGTACGCCAGGAGATCGAAAGATATGAAGAGATAGTGATCAAATTGCTATTCTCTCCTCCGGCCAGGCGAACAGGTCTTTTAGAGCTTTCCCTGAATGAGGAAAACGAAGATTTTTATCGTCAGGTTTTGGTCAACTACCAGTTGGCTCGGCAGTGGCGACTGCAGGCCGTCCGGAGGCGTCCACTGGCTGGTGAAGTCTCCTTCTCACCCGGCAGATATTTTAAGATCAATGTGAAGGCCGATGGGATATATTGCCTCAGGTGGAATGATCTGAACAAAGCAGGGATTGATCTTGACCAGTTCGATTCCAGGACAATTAAGATCTATTACGGAGGGGGCAGGGAGTTGCCTCGGGACCCATCTGTGTCTCCGCCCCAGTGGCAACAGATCCCGATCGTAGTGGATACTACCTCGGGCTACATCCTCTTCTATGGAAGCGGCCTTTCCGGATGGGATTATGACAAGCAGACTAAAGATTTCACTCATTTTATAAACCATTACGCACGGCAAAATTGTTACTGGTTGACCCTGGAGGGCACAGAACCAGGCAAACGGATGGTCTGCAGAGATGGAATCCCCTGGCGAAAGGAGGTGTTCTCCCCTCAGGGTTTTCGGGCCAGGATTCACCAGGAGACAGAGCGTTACTGTACCTGGGCTGACGAGACAGGAGGGTCAGGAATTGAGTGGTACTGGGATAGATTCTCTGAAGCATCAGGGGAGAAAAGGTATCCATTTCTCACCTTTTATCCCCACCTAACCGACACCTGCCTGATTAAGATAAGACTATTGAAGGGAGCAGGGAAGAGTCATCTCCTGCAGGTATCATTGAATGATGAATTAGTGAAGCTAATACAATTCGGGGATTTTGGCAACACAGTAGCTACTTTAGAGACAACAGGCCTGCTCAAGGCCGGAAGCAACTATCTGGGTATAAAAGAGTTGATCGAGGGTTCCAAACTGCGACTGGACTGGTTTGAGGTAGAATACACAGAGAAGTTTGCAGCCGAAGCGGGAGAGCTTTTCTTCACCCCCCCTCTTTCCTCAGAGGTGACCGAGTTCAGAATTGCGGAAGTCAATTTTGAAGATAAAGTTCGTATATTCGAGGTTTCAGACCCATTTGAGGTGACTCAAATCACCGGAGACTTAGGAGGGGATGGGATATTAACATTCCAAGATTCTCTCCGCTCAGACATCCCCCGGCAGTACTATGTTGTCTCTGAAGCGAAGTGGAAAACGCCGGAAAGCATCACCATTTATGAAAACACCCTGGATCTCAGGGAGGATATAAACGGACTGGATCAGGTTATTATCACCCACCCCGACTTTTGGGAGGCGGCTCAAAGACTTGCCCAATGGCGTTCCCAACCGGGATTCAACTCAATGGCAGTCAGTGTGGATGATATCTACAACCAGTTTTCCTGGGGACTCTTCGATCCTACCGCCATCCGTGACTTTCTTAAGTACTTAAGAGAAAACGGTAATCCCAACTTGCTATATATCCTTTTGTTTGGAGACGGTTGTTACGATTATAAGAACAACTCCGGCATAAGTCCCGGCAACTGGGTTCCCCCTTATGAACAAGGGGCTGTTAGCACAGACGATTGGTTCACCTGTTTCGACGAGAACAGCTTTTTGCTCAGCATGGCGGTGGGAAGACTGCCCGCTCAGAGTGAACAAGAAGCGGAAGTTATGGTAAACAAGATTATTGATTATGAGCGCAGAAGCTCTCCTGGGGTCTGGCAAAATACGGCCATCTTGGTAGCAGATGACGACCATGTTCGAGGTAGATACGACGGGATCGTTGATTATACTCGCGACACCGAAAGTATCGCTCTCTCCTTTCTTCCCCAGACTCTGGATCAGGTGAAGGTGTACCTTACGGAGTATCCGTTAGATTCGTTTGGCAGAAAGCCGAAGGCCAGGAAAGAGTTTATTGAGGCTTTCAACCAGGGAGCTCTTCTGATCAACTTCGTTGGACATGCTAACTACACTACCTTGACTCACGAGAGTCTGTTCGAGGCAGCCACAGATATCTCCCTGTTAAACAACGGTCAGCGTTTTCCCCTGTTCTTCGGATCTACCTGTAGTATTGCCCATTTTGACCATCCGGTCAATGAGACCATTTGTGAGAAGCTCCTGCGCAGCGATAATGGCGGCTTAATAGCTGCTATTGGGCCTACCAGAATGGCCTACAATGCACCTAATGTCCAATTTAATAAACTTTTCTACCGCCAACTCTTCCCATCTTTGAGTCCACCCCAGAGGGTAGGCAAGGCGCTCTTAGAGGCAAAGCTGTCAATGGGAAGAAGTGTTAATACCCAAAAAATTATACTCTTAGGTGATCCAGCCCTTTCCTTGGCGATGCCCCAGATGAAGGTCGACCTCTCAGTGGCCCCGGACACCCTTAGAGCCTTAGGCGAGGTCGATGTCTCCGGGAGACTGCCAGATGGAAATTTCAACGGCCAGTGCTCTCTTAGAATTTTTGACTCTGCCAGACATGTTATCTATAACAGTCCGAAAGAAGGTCGCTCAGTGCAATATTGGCTCCCCGGCTCTCCTTTGTTTCGAGGGATTTTCTCCATAGAAGATGAAGGATTTCAGCACAAAGTGCGCATCCCCAAGGACATCTCCTATGGCAGCCAAAGAGGCAGAGTGAGCGTCTTCGTCTGGAATGAACAGACCGACGGTTGTGGTAAGATTGACTCCCTCTATGTGGGAGGCACTGCCTATGTGTCAGACGAAGACGCTCAAGGCCCCGATATTACTATCGACATACAAGGACAAAATTTCGCAGACGGCGATTACACAGGAACTTCCCCTATCATTCAGGCTACCATAAAGGATGAAAGTGGCATCAACATCACCGGAGAGATCGGCCACGAGATAACCATAACCGTGGATAAGGTGGCTATATACGATGTGACAAAATACCTTGTCTGTCAGAATTCTTACCAACAGGGATTCCTCCAGTACCAACTGGAAAGCTTAAGTGAAGGAGAGCATACTGTTACCCTCAAAGCCTGGGACACTTTTAATAACTCTGCCACTGAGACTGTGACCATGGTAGTGGCCCCTGAAGAGAAATTTTCCATCAGAAACACCCTCTGCTATCCCAACCCGATGAACTCTGAGACAGTCTTCACCTATGAATTGACCCAGCCAGCACAACAGGTAAAGGTAAAAGTCTTTTCCATCTCTGGCAGATTGATAGACGAGTTCGAGGGAGAGATCACCCGAGGCTATAACCGAGCCCCCCGAGGGCAACCCTCTTGGATTCCCCCGGTTCCACTGGCTAATGGAGTCTACCTTTACAAAATAATAGCCAAGAACTCTGATGGCAAAAAGGCAGATGTTATCGAGAAATTGAGTGTACTGAGATAGTTGTATCGTCCTAATTGAAAAACATAGTTTATCAAACCTTTTTGAGACCGAAGGAGGTAGTAGCAATGAAGAAAAATATGTTCTTACTACTGGGTATTGCCCTTCTGTTCTTCTGGACCTATCCAGCAGAGGCAACCAACGAAAGCCAAGCAGCGGTGTTGATGCTGTTGATCAAACCCGGGGCAAGGGTTGGGGCTATGGGTGAATCTTTCGTCACCATCTCAGATGGGGCCACCGCCAGCTACTATAACCCAGCCGGACTGGCCGGACAGAGACAACGAGAGTTCACCTTTATGCATACCAAATGGCTTCCCGGACTTGCCCTGGATGACAACCTCTATTATGGCTTCTTAGGATACTCTCAATACTTAGAGAACTGGGGAAATATCGGGGTAAACCTTGCCTATTTCTATATGGGCAAACAGATCAGAACCGGTGAAACCGGAGAGGAAGAGGGAACTTTCACCAGCTACGATGCGGTGCTTTCCGTCTCTTACGGGGCGAATGTCTCCCCCCGCATCGCCCTGGGGGTGACGGCTAAGTTCGTCCAGAGTCACCTGGCAGACACAGGAGCCGGTATCGAGAGAGGTTCAGGCACCGGCCATTCCATTGCCTTTGATTTCGGGATTCTGTACCGTTCTTCTATCCCTGGACTTAAACTGGGGGCAGCGCTTCACAATCTGGGGCCCAATATCACCTACATCGATGCTGCCCAGGCCGACCCTTTGCCACTTAATATAGTGGTCGGTGCCTCTTATAAGCTGCTGGAGACAGAGTTCAACGACTTGCTGTTAGTGCTGGATTTCTATAAACCCTTAGTGAAAAGGAAAGGCAGTTTTCTCCAGTCTACCTTCTCTGCCTGGGCAGATGAGGAGACTAAGCAGGAGCTGGAACAAATAGACATCCACACCGGCCTGGAGTACACCTACAGTTCCTTCCTGGCCTTGCGGGCTGGATACTCCTACGACAAGGACGGCGATCTTAAAACGCCCACCTTTGGCTTCGGGATTAAGTACAGCCAATTTCGGTTCGACTTCGCCTATCTAACTGCTCAGGATACTCCCCTGCAGAATAACACCAGGTTCTCTCTTACGCTCGATTTCTAAGACGAAAGGGATCAAAAGTTGTCAGATACTCATCTCAGGCGGATTAGCCTATGGATTCTGCTGTTCGCCTCCGTTCTGTTATTTTCTGCAGGCTCTGCAGCAGGGGTTCAGCACTGGAGGATTTTAGCCCTGAGGGTAGAATTCCCCCAGGAGCAGCCCGACAATTCTACTACCACAGGGGATGGCACCTTCGACCTCAGAGAATTACAGGACCCAGAGGTACAAGAAGCCTACCGGGGACGCTACTACGACACCCCTCCTCACAATCGCCGCTATTTCCGGTGGCATCTGGAGGCCCTGGCCAACTACTATCAAAAGGTGTCAGACGGGGAATTGCAGATCAGCTTTGATCTGTTCCCGCAGGCCCCGGACTCCAGCTACCAGATGCCCAGAGAGCTTCTCAGCTACGGCAACGGTCGTACTTCGCAGCAGATAAATCAGAAGCTGTGTGAATTGTTTCGAGATGCAATCACCACCGCTGACTCGATAGAGGGGGACAACCTGGATTTCTCCGGGTACCAGAGTTTTCTGGTCTTTCATGCCGGCAGGGGACGAGAAACAGGGTGGATAAACGACATCCCTTCGGCCTACTTGTCTCCAGAAGATCTGGAGACCTACTTGGGGGAATCGATCTCTGTAGACGATGGAATCTGTCAGGTTTCCAATGGCTGGATTATGCCCGAGATGGCCAGCCAGGACGGCCGAGTCGGTCTCAACGGTCTGATGGCCGAGGTCTTCGGTCACCAACTGGGACTGCCCGGACTCTCCAACTATCGGGATAATCTCCCTGCTCTGGGCGGTTGGAGCCTTATGGATACCGGCGCTATGAATTCTTTGCCTGGTGAGCTCTGGGGATTTGTCCCTTGCCACCCAATGATCTGGTCCAAAATAGAGCTGGATTGGATTGAACCCGCAGTAGTAACTGAAGATACTACCATAAATATCATTGCCACGGATGTTTCCACGGGAAGTCCCTCTCTTCCCAAGGCAGTTAGAATTCCCATCAATTCTCACGAATATTTCCTGTTAGAGAACAGACAGAGGCGGTGTCCTGCGGACTCAATACCCAAGGTCACCTTCTCCGTGGAGGACACGGCCGGTGTCTGGCTCTCTGTAGACCAATATGACTCTTTCATTCCCGGGTCAGGTATCCTCATCTGGCATGTAGATGAGCAAGTCATAGCAGAGAAACGCAACAACGGTGGCATTAACAATGACTATTTTCACCGGGGGATTGACCTGGAAGAGGCGGGAGAGTTTCAGGACATCGGCAACTGGTATAGCCGAGAAGGCCAGATCAACGGCTCAGAGGAAGACCCTTTTTATGTGGGTAACCAGACAGAATTCTCTTCTGCTACTGTTCCCGGCTCTCAGAGCAACCTGGGAACTGACACGGGGATAAAGGTGGTGGTGGAGAGCCCTTCGGCTGACACGATGATCGTTCGAATCAGCTTTGAGCGCAATTTGCCCGGCTGGCCCCAGCAGGCAGCGACCTCTTTTGAGAAGAATTCTCCCCTTTATGCCGATTTGGACGGAGATGGGACCCCTGAGGTCCTCGCTGTCACCTGCAGAGGTGAAGTCTACCTGTGGAGTGGCAGTGGGGATTGTCTTTGCAAGTTCTCTGTCGGTGCCCCGGTTTTCTCTGCTCCAGCGCTGGCAGACATAGACGGCGACGCCCACCCAGAATTGATAGTGGCCGACAGCACCGGGGCGGTATCGGTCTGGAGACCAATCGAGGGAGAACTCCTCTGTCAGGTTAACGTGCCCTCCGTTCCCTCCTCCTCAGTGCTGGTAGCCGATATCGATCCCAATCCAGGACTGGAGGTAGTAGTAGGGGGAATTGATGGTAACGTTTATGTAATCGGTCTTCAACAAGAACAGATTCTCTGGAGAGTCTCCACCGGAGAAGGCTCGGCTTTAATTGAGATCGCTGCCGCGGATGTAGGTGGTTCTGTTCTCATCTTTGCCACCCGCAGCGGTTCAGGAGGCGGCGGGCTTCTTCGTATCTCTAAGGGAATAGGTGAAGAGGTTTCGATTGATACGCTTTACCAATTCAGCCCTGCCAGTGGGATTCTTCGCCGGCCAGTGGTGGGTGACATAGATTTGGATGGAAACATAGAGGTGATGGCTGCCTCCTCCGAGGGAGAAGTAGTGGCGGTGGAGCCCGACGGCTCTCTGGAATGCGGATTCCCTGTCCGGTTGGATTATAATCTTTTCTGTTCCCCTGTCCTGGGAGATATTGACGGCGACGGTTACTTAGAGATCGTTGCCTGCGGTACTGACAGAGTCTACGCCCTCGGATGCGGCGGCGCCCTTACTGCCGATTTCCCCATTAGACTTCCCTACAGGGACGAAGTGGGACACATACTCTCTTCTCCGGTGCTGGCCGACCTCGACGGTAATGGCCAGTCAGAGATTCTCTTCGGTTCCTCGGTGGACAAGGTTTACGGCGTCAACCAAGAAGGTAGCCTACTTCCCGGTTTCCCCCTGGCGACACTCGGTTCTGTCCTCTCTTCCCCTATCTTGCTGAACATCGATACAAAACCAGTGCTGGGGGTGGGGACCGACAGGGGATTTCTCCACCTCTGGGACCTTTCCAAGGTGAACTCTGAGTTCGCCTTGGAAAAGATTATCTGGGGAATGAGGGGGGCAGATCTGAAGAATACCAATTCTTACCCTGATTCTCTGCTTCCTGAGGTCCCTCTGGGAAGCGAAAGGATTCTTCCCTCTGGAAGCGTCTATTGCTATCCCAACCCTGTACAGGGCGCCAAGGCCACATTCAGGTTCTATCTGGGAGAAGAGGCGGATGTGAACATCAAAATATTCGACATGCTGGGTCGGCAGGTGGCAGAGCTGGAGAAACCGCAGGCACAGACCAGGGCTCAGATAGACAACGAACTGGAGTGGGATACCTCTGAATTGGCCAGTGGGCTTTACCTGTGTCGGGTAGAGGCGAGGGGAAGATCAGAAAAGAAAATCGTCTTCCTGAAGGCGGCGATCTGTAAGTAG
>JAUWEO010000261.1 GCA_030608245.1 Candidatus Latescibacterota bacterium | reverse complement strand
TCTCATCTGAGGAAATGGAACCTTGAACAGGACAACATAGCCAGCGATTCCTGCTGCCATTCCCAAACAGAAGACCCAGAGAAATCCCTTATATCCGCCAACTGCATCGAGGAAACGCCCAGCTCCATAGGCAAATATTATTGCCGTCGTATAAATGACTATGGTCCGCTTACTGAGGTATCTTGCCCTTATTTGCTGGGGAATAGCCGTGGCAAACCAACTCTGGAAAACAGGAGAGACCAAGTGTCCAAAAACTGTTCCCACGGTTATCAAGAATATTAGCCCGCCAAGCCACAGATGCTTTGGCAAGATGAGCGGGATAAAAACGATGGAAAGGACGGTTATGATCTCCGCAAACCCCACCCGGATGATAAACAGCGACTTTCGGCGGATGTTCCTGGTGAGAAGGAGAGAAAATAGCTGCGCCAGGCCTGCTAAAGCAGCAAAAGAGGCAATGGTGCCTATGGCAGATTCTTTCACCTTCAAAATAGAGAGTGCGAAACCGGTGAATACCGGTGTCACTACCCCAGCTACCTGACTATAGACAGACCAAAAAACGCCGAGGTAAAGAAACAGGCGCAGTGCCCGCGCCGTGTCCATCTTGGACAGAGAAGATGCCCTCTGTTCTTCCATTTTTCCCTTTGTCTGAAAACGGTGTTCTGGACTGAAGTCTATGAATAATCATCGCATAGAATCACGCTAGATTCGTAAAAACTCCGAATGAATACCGTGAATGCTCAGTGCCTTTCGGTGTCTTTCAGTGTTCAATTTTCCAGATTAGATCAAATCCCCTCTATCTCTTGATAGCACCAAATCTATAGCCTTTGCCTCCACCCAAGAATTCATAGCCCGACTCCCGGCCGATGGAGAGAAGATTCCTCTTCTGATCTTCCGATCCCCAGTAGTTGAGGATCTCCCCGGCGAAGACAGTGTGATCTCCAGTGTCCAGTTCCCCTGTGACTTTACACTCTAAATTCACTACGCACTCCTTGATCAAGGGGGGCCTGACAAATTTCGCCGGCAGAGGGGTAAGTCCTGTCTGCTTCAACTTATCCACCTCCCTCCCTGAATGGGTTCCACAGTAGAGGACCTCCTCCCATATATCCTCCCCGGGAACGGCCAGAATAAATTCCTTTCCTTCTGAAATTAACTTATGGCTGTACCTGGTTTTGCCAACAGAAATAGCCACCATTGGGGGAACACCGGACGTTTTCATCTTCCAACCCAAGGCAATGATATCCGCTTTGCGTTCTTTATCCACCGAAATTGCCAGTACAACCCGCTCCGGACGTGACCAGCGTGCGTCTACTTCAGTCCTGGATACTTCTCGCATTTTAACAACCTCCTTTTCTTGTGCTTAAGAGTGTTATGTTACAACTTATCCGAGTCTAAGCAAACTTGATTGGCTCGTAAAAAGTCCCCGCCATTGATTTTCAACGCAAAGACGCCAAGACGCAAAGAGAGAAGATATTCTTTAATAATCACATAATTATCTCTTTTGTTTTTGCTCTGCGACTTTGCGTCCCTGCGTTCGATTTTAGACTTTTTACGGAAGGATCAAACTTCTGTTATCCTTCATTGGTCTTTTGCCACCAATTGTTCCCAAACCTTCAGGGAACGCCTGCGGAGCACACCATAATCCTCAGTGTTACAAATCACATAGTCGGCTTTTTTAATCTTGTCTTCTACTGACAGCTGTGCATCTATCCTGTCCTGTGCCTCTTTGACGGTCAACCCTTGCCGGACAAGTCTCCGAATTTGATCTCCTCGTTGACTCACCACTACCACCACCGCATCGAACCAGCTCAGTATATCCCACTCCACCAGCAGAGCAGCATCTACCACAACTGTTCTGTGCGATTGGGCCTTCTGAGCCTGAGTTATTTCCTCCCGGAGTCGCCGCAACAAAGGCGGATGGACTATCTCGTCTAACTTGCTCTTGGCTTGCGGGGTTCCAAAAACATATTTTCCTAAAGTCCGTCTGGCCAAGGTGCCATCCTTGGTAAGGATCCGGTTACCAAAAACCGCTACTAATTGCGAAAGCACTCCCTCATCCTGTTCCACGACCTCTTTGCCGATTTTGTCGGCGTCAATAATCAGCGCCCCCTGTCGCTCAAAGATGTGGCAAACAGTAGTCTTGCCCGAAGCAATCCCCCCGGTAACTCCAATAATCATAACAGAAACTCCTTAGGAAAACGGAGAATTTTTTACCAACATAAATAGCTGAGAGGTTCTCTAAAAGCCTTCTTTCCCGTTGTTCACAGAAAACAAGGGAATCTAATAGTCATCATTTTCTTCCATTTGCCACCGCTGGAGGGTT
>JAUWEO010000143.1 GCA_030608245.1 Candidatus Latescibacterota bacterium | reverse complement strand
AGTCCCTGATAATCAGACAGAAACAATGGAAATTCCTATACTATCAAGTTAGTAGTACAGGTGCAAACAATTTTATGCTCCCCGTAATAAGTCTCCTGCCCAGGGCTTAAATCGAGACCCGCTGGGTGCCTGCCGGCACCTTGAGTTTGAACTTCTCCTCCCCTATTTTCAAATTGATTTTCTGACGGATAAACTCCACCTTGATCTGGAATCCATCGGAGAAAAACTCCACCTGCCGGGGCAAACTGATTCCGTCTATTTTCACATAGTTTTTGAATATCGCCCTTCTCCGTAGTTTGTCCCCTGTGTCGAATACCTCCTTTTGCACTATTCGAAGGGTTCTTCCATCCACGCGATACTTCTCCCTACAGTCATTTTTTTGAAAACAAAGTATATATTCATCATTTTTTCTCTGAAAGCTCAGCAGGTCCTGGGGATTGAGTTGGTGAGACCCAAATGTCTCAAATACCATATCAAGAAGACCCTCGATTCCAATGGCGTGTGCTAAGGGATCTGTCCCAATATCCCCGCTGAGCAGTAGTTTACTCTTGGGCAAAAAGAGATCTAACTGACTACTTCTCTGAATGAAAGTAAGTATGTTTGTCCCCAAACCTGCGTATACCTCCACCCTCATCTGGGCTGGGGACCTGAATAGAATGCCGGCCAAGAGTCTCTGGTTAATCGGCTGGTGTGCTGCTGATCGAGAACTCCGCAGCTTGACCTCTGCTTCCCCCCAAAAAGACTTAAGGGCAGAGCGGTCCTTTTGCCAAACGATGATTATCTGAGAGGCGGAGACTTCGCTTACTGGAACTCTGATCAGCTTTCCCCAGTGGCTGCATCCACTGGAGCTCAGAAGAGCAAAGAAAGGTAGCAAAAATAATGTAATTGCCTTCTGTTTCATCGTTGTTCACGTATCCTTTAGGGCTTTACCTCTGTCTCTACCTTCTCCAGCTTCTTTTTGACCTCCAGGTTCTCCTGATCAAGCTGGAGAGATTTTTCCCAATGGAGTTTAGCTTCTTGATGTTTACCGAGCGCAAAACATATTTCTCCCAGGTGGTCGAGAATAATGGCGCTGTTCTTCTCAAGCTTAATGGCTTTAATTATAAGTTCTTCAGCTTGCCTCAGTTTTCCCAGGCGATAGTAAACCCATCCCAAACTGTCAAGGAAATTACCGTTGTCTGGCTGTTGAGCCACTGCCTTCTTGAGCAATCGCAGGGATTCCTCCAGGTTTATCCCTTCATCAGCAAAGATGTAGCCCAGGTAGTTAAGGGCTAAGGAATGGTTCGGGTCAATTGCCAAAATCGTTTCAAATTCCTTCACCGCCTCCTGGAACAGGCCGGCCTGTTCCAGACAACTGGCTAATCTAAACAGGAAGTCAGTATTTTGAGGATCAAGGTCAATTGCCTGGCGAAAAGCCGTAATGGCTTCAGTCCAGATTCCTATCTTCTCTAAGGATATCCCCATCAGGTAAAATATCTGAGCATTCTCAGGCATATCCGTCGCCGCCTTCAGTAAAACCTCACTGGCTTTGGGGAAATTTTGTGCCTGGATGAAGGCGTAACCTGCACCTATCCAGCCATAATTGCCCAAAGTGGCTGCTTTCTGGAACATCTCCCCGGCAAGGGCAAATTCCTCCATCTCTACAAAGGCTCTACCCATATAGTAGTAGAAATCTGGATTGCTCACCCGACTGTGGCGGATTTCTTTGACCAATTCGGCGAGTTTTTGTTGATCTCCCATCTGATCGTAGCTTAACAGCAGATCCCGCAATATTCCTCTTTCGTCTGGAAAAAGCCTGCGAATTCCTTCAAATTGAGAGACAGCCTCCTGGTATCTGCCGACCGACAGATACATCTGTCCTAACCTTCGCTTCAGTGACTTGCTGCGCGGAACCCGTCTGAGCCCATTTCGGTAAGCTCGGATTGCTTGTCTGTTTTTGCCTTCCATCTCATAGGACATCCCCAATCCCAACCAGGCATTTTCAGAATCGGGCATTTTCGCCAGGATTTGACGATAATAAGCCCGGGCTATCTCTCTTTTGCCCAATCCCGCATAGATTCGAGCCAATTTGAACTGAATCTCAGGAAGGCCGCGGTTCTGTCTGATCTCTTTTTTAAGTAACCTTAAGGCTTTACGGGGATTATCCTGTTTTAGATAGATATCTGCCAGGCTATACATCGCCTGTAGGTCACCGGGGGCTAACTTAACCACTGCCTCCAATTCTTTAGCCGCCTCTTTTAATTTCTCCTCGAATTGGAACAGCAGAAAGAGTAATCGGTGGGGCTCTGCCCAGTCGGGGGCAAGCTGGATAGCCCGCTGGGCAAAGTGGATAGCTTTTTGTCTATCACCCAAAGCAAAGTAGCCATTGGCCAGTTCCTGGCAGATAGTTGCCGAGCCAGGATCGTATGCCAGTGCCCTTTCCAACTCAGCCACTGTTCCCTGGTAATCTCCCTGCAGTTCCAGGATTTTTGCTGAGATGAAATGATCCATCGCCTCTGGATCTGGCTGATGAACCGCAGAGGGAGCACGCCCCACCAAAGCAGGGAAGAAACAGCCGCTGGTAAAAAGGGCAACGAAAAAAAGAAATATGGCTTTCTTGAGAATCACATTTTCTCCAGTGAGACTTTTTCCACTTTTTCTTCTGGCTTTACAGGGTAGTCTCCTGTAAAACAAGCAACACAATACTCTCCAGGGCTACCTGCCATTGCCCGGACCATACCGTCCAAGGAAAGGTAACCTAAGCTGTCCACATTTAGGAACTTACGAATCTGTTCCACTGTCTTTGACGAGGCGATCAATTCGTCTTCAGTTTGGAAATCAATACCGTAGTAACAAGGGAAACGAACAGGGGGACAGCTGACCCGGACATGGACCTCCTTGGCCCCAGCCTGTCGGATCAACCCGGCGAGATTACGCATAGTGGTACCCCTGACAATGGAATCTTCCACCACTACTACCCTCTTCCCTTTCAGTACCCCAGCTACCGGGTTGAATTTAATTCGCACCATCAGGTCTCGTATTTCACTCCGGGGTTCGATGAAAGTCCTGCCGATATAGTGATTTCTGATAAGTCCCAGCTCAAAATTGATTCCGGACGCCTCTGAGTAACCCAAAGCTGCTGTATTGCTGGAATCCGGCACAGAGATAATGATGTCGGCCTGGGCCGGGTGCTCCACCGCTAACTCCTTGCCCAGTCCCCGCCGTGCTTTGTCCACATTCTTGGCGAATATCTTGCTATCTGGACGAGAGAAGTAGATGTACTCAAAAATACAGAAAGCGTGTCGAGAAGAGTCAAAAGCCTGGAAGGAACTGAGACCATTTTCTTTTAAAATAACGATTTCTCCGGGCTCAACATCCCGGAAATATTCCCCTCCGATAATGTCTAAGGCACAGGATTCAGAACTGACCAGCCAGGCATCACCCAACCTGCCCAGGCAAAGAGGACGAAATCCATAGGGATCCCGGATAGCGATGATTTTGTCTCTGGCTATTGCCAAGATTGAATAGGCACCCTTCACCTGTGCCAGTGCTTCGACCATTCGGTCTAACAGATTTCTTTTCTGAGACCTGGCCGTCAGATGAACTATCGTCTCACTGTCCATACTGGTTTGAAAAAGGGAGCCCTCTTGTTCCATCCGGCGACGAAGCGCATTTGCGTTAACCAGATTACCATTGTGAGCAACCGCCAACGGGCCACCCTTGCAGTTGACCAACAGCGGCTGGATATTCCCCGGCAGAGGTGAACCAGTAGTAGAATAACGGGTATGTCCCACCGCCAGATTTCCTACCAATTCGCTGAGAGTAGCCGAATCAGAAAATACATCTGTAACCAACCCCATCCCCTTGTGCTGCCGCAGGGTCATCTGATCACTCACCACTATACCAGCGCTTTCCTGTCCCCGGTGCTGAAGAGAATAGAGTCCAAGATATGCCAGCTCAGCAGCATTCTTATGCCCATAGATCCCAAATAAACCACAATCTGCCATTATTTATCTCCAATATTCAACGAAAGTATCCAAGATTCCAACGCAAAGACTTCTTGCGACGACTTAAAATTTGTTAACTACAATGTCAATACCTTTCATAAGCTCCTCGGTGTTACGGAAATTATTTCCGTCTAAAGGCCAGCCTTATGGGAGTTCCAGTGAAATCAAACTCTTTGCGAAGCTTATTTTCCAGATACCGTCTGTAGTTTTCCTTAACAAGGTCAGGCCTGCTAACAAAGAAGAGAAACCCCGGAGGTTGAACAGAGGTCTGAGTGACATAAAAGAGCTTGAAATCCTTGTGCTGAGACAACCCCATTTTCTTCAACTCTTGCAGAACCCTGTTGAGCTGGGAAGTGGATATCTTCCTGTTCCAATTCTTATAAACCTCAAGGGCCAAGGTTATGCTCTTATGGATGCGCTGGCAGGTTAAAGCAGAGGTGAAAATCACCGGAGTATACCTTAACGAGGCGATCTTCTTTTGGATGTAGTGAGTGATCTGTTCTGCAGTATGGGTATCTTTCTCCAACAAGTCCCACTTGTTCACCGCCAGAACAACTCCTTTTCCAAACCCAATTGCCTGCTGGAGGATCTTTGTATCCTGAGAGGTCAAGCCCTCGACCGCGTCGATTAACAATATCGCGACATTGCACCTCCGGAGACTGCGAATTGTCCTTAAGTTGCAGTAAAATTCGATTCGGTCCTTAATTTTGCTCCGTCGGCGCAGGCCTGCGGTGTCAATCAAAACCACCTTTTGGTCCTGATAGGAGAATATTGTATCGGTAGAATCTCTGGTAGTGCCAGGTTGCTCATCTATAATAAGTCTTTCCTCTCCTGAGAGAGCATTTACAAAGGAGGATTTCCCCACATTGGGCCGCCCGACTATCGCAATCCTAAGCGCCTCTGGCTCCTGTTCTTCTCTATCCTGACGGGGCAACTCTCGGGCAATGAGATCTAACAGCTCTCCGCAATTTCTTCCGGTGGTTGCCGAGACAGGGATAGGGTCTCCCAGACCAAAGCGGTAAAATTGTGGTACCTGATCTTCCTGGTGTTCGGTGTCAACTTTGTTAACCACCAGCAGTCTCTTCT
>JAUWEO010000053.1 GCA_030608245.1 Candidatus Latescibacterota bacterium | reverse complement strand
CAGCACCGGGGCGGCAAATCCCACCTTTCCCTTCCATCCCTCCGCTTCCTTGTCAATGGTGAGAATAAGCTGGATGTCGTCCCGCTCACTCCATTTTTTCAACTCGTCTTTGTATATCATCTCCCCGGGATCGCGAGCGGCCGAGAGCACGGTGAGCTCTCCGAAACGCCCTCTGTTGTCTGGATGAAGGATATAATTGGTGAGAGATTTCAGCGTGGTGAAGGCAAATCCTCCCCCGACGATCACCACATTGCTGCCCTCTAACAGTTGCATCGGGTAACCATTGCCATAAGGACCTCTGACCCCGATCAGATCACCTTCCTGGCAATTGTGCAGGGCAGTGGTCAGCGTCCCGGTGGGATAGTGCTTCACAGTGAACTGAAGAAGCCCTTGGTCGGTGGGGGAGGAGGCGATACCAAACGGGGCTTCGCCAGCCCCCAAGACGGACACCTGTGCAAACTGTCCACAGACAAAACTGAATCTCTCCACCTGCTGGGGATCACAGAAGACCAAGTCAAAGGTTTTCAAGTCCCTTGCTTGGTTTTCATCTGTTATTCTGGTAATCTTAACCAGATGGGGTTGATATGGATTCATCATTGAAAACTTCTCCCTGCTTCCTACTTCCCACTTATTAGCTTTACGATCTCCCGAATATCAAGGTTCACCGGGCAGTTGCGGACACACCTTCCGCAGCCCACGCAGAAGGTCTGTCCATAGTTGGACACGGAGTAATTGAACTTGTGCATCATCCTCTGCCTCAGTCTCTCCTTGTTTGAAAGGCGCGGGTTCAGTCCTGAGGCCTGTATTGTGAATTGAGGATACATACAAGAGTCCCAGTTCTTGACCCTCTCGCCTTCGGAATCCACCGCCTCGTCGACGATATCAAAGCAATGGCAGGTGGGGCAAAGATAGGTGCAGATACCGCAGCCAAGACACTTAAGATGTATTTTCTCCCATATCGGAGAATCAAACATTCCCTCCAATTTCTCTTTCAGTCCTTCAGTAGGAATTTCCGATTTCATCTCAACGAGTGCCGTTTTAATCAGCTCGTCCCTTTTCTTCAGGTCAGACTCCTGGGTATCAGTCAAGAGGTCCCCCAGGCTATCTATAAGCTGTTGCCCCTTTGGGGTGATGGATTTAACCAGATAATTTTCACCCAGATCGAAAAGCAGGATATCCGAACCCTCTTCTGAGACGGGACTGGTGCCACAGGAGGTGCAGAAGCAGGTGATTTGCGGTCGAGCACAGGCGATGGAGATTATGGTGGTTTTCTCTCTCCTGGCGATGAAATAGGGGTCTTTGAAGTCCTTGCCGTTGAATACCATATCCAGCAGGGTCAGGCTTTTGGCATCGCAGGGGCGCATGCCGAATATCACTCTTTCAACCTCGTTGGGGTTCTCCTCGAGCACTTGTCCTTTTCGGAAACGGAAAAGGGCTTCTGAGTGAGGGAAGAACAGCTCCTTGGGCGGTCGTTTGGTGTTGCGATACTCCTCTGCCAGCTCCTCCGGGGTGTTGATCTGAGAGAAGAGCGAATTCCCCTCTTTTTCTACCGGGGCAAACACCTGATAGACTTTGATCAGTCGGCTTAGAAACTCTTCTTGCTTATCTTTGGTAAGGATTTTCTCGGTCATCTCTCAAACGCCTTTGAATTGGTTATAAGCCGCTGAAGCGGCAACTCCGGGAAGTTGTTACGCTGACTTATCAGTTAAGGCTATTATTTCTGGACTTACCCGTTTACGGGTTTATTTAATGAACTCGTCATCGTCGTCCAGCTTATAAGTTGCCAGGGGTGGAGGCTCTTCAACAGAGACTCCAGTTTCATACCCGAATAGCTCCTCTACATCTTTGATCAGTTTTCGGGTGAGCTTTCTTAGTTCAATGCCCATTGGGCAGGCAGCCTCACAGGCGCCACAGTCAACACAGCGGCCGGCGGTGTGAAATATCCTGCCCAGATGAAATGCCATAATGTCGGAAGGGTCATCCGTTGTCCCCACCCAACGGGGCTGGGATTGCTCAGCGAAGCACTCCGGACAATAGCAGAGCGGACAGGCGTTCCGGCAGGCATAGCACCTGATACATTTGCTCATCTCCCTCTGGAAGAATTCCCATCGCTGGTCAATGGATCTTTCCTCTAATTCCTTTACTTCGGCATATTCGTCTGAAAGTGCTTGTCTTGCTGTTTCCCCTTCGATTAAAATGTCATACAGGGGAGGAACTGGATGTTGACAGACTTGGCAGGAATCTCTCAAAAAATTCCCTTTCGCCAACCTTATTTCCTGTCCCTTTTCGTCTACCACCAGGATCTGTCCATCCTGCTCCTTGGCCTTTATGATTTCCTTTCCCTCAAGTTTTGCCACAATCTTTTTCTCATCGATCATTCCCTGGCAGGGGACGCCGATTATCACCAGATCTTCTCGGGGCACCTGGTCTTCTTTCAGGTGTCCAACCACCGAGCGGCAGTCGCATCCTTTAACTACAATGCCTACCTTCTTCTCTTCCCTTTTTCTGCTTCGGGGATCAGGTCTGAACAGCCCTGGTAGGTAAACAGCAAGGTTATTGGTACAGAAGGAGTTCCAGACCAAACCGACAGCCTCCTCTTCTTGAGAGACAAAACAGGGGGTGGTCTTTAAGGGCAGAGATCCCTGCCGGTAGCCGATGAGCAGATCAACCTTGCCTTCGGAGAGCAGTTGCCTCGCTGTCTGTCTAAGTCTTGATTGGATTTGCTTCATTGCCAGTCTTCTTCGCTGATCTATCTGGTTTTTTTCTGGTTACCTGGAAACTCACTTCACTGAATTCTTGACCAATCTCCGGGCAGGGCCGAGCTTCCTCACATCTTCAACTACTTCCTCAATCACCGAGGCGAACTTCTGGCCTTCTGCTGCCGAGACCCAGGAAAACTGCACCCTCCCTGGTTCTATCCCAATGAATTCTAAGAATCTTTTCAGCAGGGCGAACTTACGCCGGGCCAGATAGTTTCCGCTGCCGTAGTGGCAGTCGCCGGGATGGCAGCCGGATACCAACACTCCATCGGCGCCGTGTTGCAGGGCCTTTATGATATGCAGCGGGTTCACCCGGCTGGAACAGGGAACCCTTATCACCCGGATATTGGGCGGATACTGAATTCTGCTTATTCCGGCCAGATCAGCCCCGGCATAGCTACACCAGTGGCAGAGGAAAGCAACTATCTTGGGCTGCCACTGTCGGTTCTGGGGTTGGTCTCCACCGTTGTTGGGCTTCTTTTTCTCCATAAGTTGATTTTGGTTTCCTCATTATGGTTTACTGGTAGCGAATGAACAGATTTTGCTGTTTCAGAACGCCTCCACCGCTGCCAGTATCTGGCTGTCGGTGAACCCCCGGATGTCTATGGCTCCGGACCTGCAGGTGGCTGAGCAGGCACCACAGCCCTTGCACAAAGCCTCGTTCACTTCCGCCACCATCCTCTCGGGGTCTACCTTTACTGCGTTGTACGGGCAGATCTCCTCGCACATCCCGCAGCCGGTGCATCTGTTCTCCCGCACCGAGGCCACCTTGCCCTCCACCTTAACGAAGTCCTTGGCCAGAATAGTAGCTGCCCTGGAGGCAGCGGCGTTGGCCTGGGCGATGGTCTCCTCAACCGATTTAGGGGCGTGGGCAAGTCCGCATACAAATATCCCCTCGGTGGCGAAGTCCACCGGACGAAGCTTTACATGGGCCTCAAGGAAGAACCCATCGTCGTTTAAGGGGACCTTGAGCATCTGTGCCAGGTCTTGGTTTCCAGCAGGCGACACCATAGCCGGGCTGAGCACCAGAAGGTCTGCATCTATGCGCAGCAGTTCCCCTAATACCGGATCTTTAACCAAAACACCCAGATGTCCATCTGTTTTCGCCACTTTCGGTTTCTCTGTCTCGTCGTAACGAATGAATATTACCCCTTGTTCCCTTGCCTTCTGGTAATACTCTTCCCTGAACCCGTAGGTTCTTATGTCCCGGTAAAGAATATAGATGTTTGTAAGGGGATTTTTCTCTTTTATTCTCAGGGCATTCTTGACTGCCTGAGTGCAGCATACCCTACTGCAGTAGGGCCTCTGGTCATCTCTTGATCCCACGCACTGAATCATCACCACTGTGGGGGAAAGACGAGAGATCTCTCCGGCCTCTTTTTTCTCTTCCAGCAGACCTTCCAACTGAAGTTGAGTCAATACCCGCGAATCCTGCCCATAGAGGTACTCAGACGGCTGATATTCCTCAGCCCCGGTGGCCACGATAATGACCCCGTGTTCTAATTCCAGGTTCCCACATTCCGCAACTCCAGATTCTGCTGTGCGCAGCCTTTCCTCTCCCTCTCTCCCTTGCTCCCCTGCTCCTCTGCTCCCCTGCTCCTCTGCTCCCCTGCTCCCTTGCTCTCCTCTCACAGTGACCGTGGTCTTGAAGTTGCCCACATACCCCTCCATCTGTTCTATCTGGGCGTTGGTGCAGAGCTTTATCCTCTTATCTGATTTCACTTTCTCGATGAGGAAATTCAGAAATGCGGCCGGGTTCTGACCATTTAAGCTGAAGTTTATGTTTCTAAAATTTCCGCCAGGCTGATTCTCTCTTTCGATCAGGAAGACAAAGAAACCCTGACGGCTCAAGGCCAGGGCGGCGGTCATCCCTGCTACCCCAGCACCTATGACTAAGGCGTTTTTGTTCACCGCCAGCTGCATCTCTTCTAAAGGTTGGAGCAGGATGGCCTTGTGTATTGCCATTCTCACCAGATCCTTAGCCTTTTGGGTAGCCTCCTCAGGTTCCCCCATATGCACCCACGAGCATTGGTCTCTGATGTTGGCCATCTCAAACAGATAGGGGTTGAGTCCTGCCTCTCTCATTGTCTCCTGGAACAGCGGCTCGTGCGTCCGGGGAGAACAGGAGGCCACCATTACCCGGTTCAGTCGGTGTTCCTCTATCTTCTCCTTTATCCCCTCCTGAGTATCCTGAGAACAGGTGTAGAGATTATCTTCGGCACAAACCACATAGGGAAGACTGCGGGCATATTCGACCACCTCGGGCACATTTACCACCCCACCGATATTTATCCCGCAGTAACAGATGAACACACCTATCCTAGGTCTTTCTCCCCTGATGTCTATCTCAGGCGGGTAGGTTTTCTCGACTGTGAGGGTTCCCCGGGCGGATTCTAACAGGGCGGCGACTTCTGCGGCTGCGCCGCTGGCCCCGGTCACCGTCTCCGGGATGTCCTTGGGACCGCCGGCAGCTCCGCAGACAAATATGCCCGGACGGGAGCTCTCCAGCGGCTTGAATTCATCCGCCTTACAGAAACCATACTGGTTCAGCCGGATGCCCAGTCTCTCCGCCAGAGACTTCAAGTCACCAGGAGGCTCAAGTCCTACGGATAGAACCACCATATCGAACTGTTCTGCACGCCTTTTGCCTTCCTCTGACTCATATTCCACGGCCAAATCTCCGTCTCCATCTGCCTGTTTCACATCGGCTGCCCTGGCTCTAACAAACCTGATGCCGTATTCATCTTGGGCACGCTGGTAGTATTTGTCGAAGTCCTTTCCATAAGCTCGCAGGTCCATAAAGAAGATGGTAGGTTCCATATCCCGGGCGTGCTCTTTGGCTACAATCGCCTCCTTTATGGCGTACATACAGCAAACTGAAGAGCAGTATTCGTTCCCACAGGAGCTGTCACGGGAGCCGACGCACTGGATAAAGGCGATCTTTGAGGGAGCGATTCCGTCCGAGGGCCTCTGGACATGTCCCTGATAAGGTCCCGAGGCGCTGAGGATACGCTCAAACTGGATACTGGTCACCACATTGGGGAACTTACCGTAGCCATATTTCCCATCAGGTAAAGGGTCATATTCGTCAAATCCAGGGGCCAAAAGAATAGAACCCACTTCCAGTTCTAACTCTTCCGGGGCCATATCGTGGAGGATAGCCTCTGCCTTACAGACCTCGACACACTGGAGGCACTCTGAGCAGATGCCGCAAGAGAGACATCGCTGAGCCTCGGCTACTGCGGCCTCTTCCGGTAAGCCCAGGTCCACCTCTTTGAAGCTCGTTCTCCTCTCCTCCAAAGATATGGCAGGCATTTTCACTCGGGGTTTCTTGGGTTCATCCTGGGGAAGATCGGAGAGATCAAGCGGCGATGGTGTTCTTTTCTGTCTGCCCTGTTTGAGGTCTTTGCCCCCAAGATATCTGTCGATGGATATGGCAACCTCTTTTCCGGCGGCGATGGCCTCTACGGCGGTGGCTGGTCCGGCCACATTGTCCCCACCGGCAAACAGGCCCGGACGGCTGGTGGCAAAGGTAAGGGAATCGACCACGATGGTGCTCCAGCGGCTTATCTCCACACCGCTTTCTTTCAGGAACGAGAGGTCGGGCATCTGACCGATAGCTGGAATCACCGTGTCCACATCTATCTGGAATTCGGAGCCTTCGATGGGCACCGGCCTTCTTCTGCCGGAGGAGTCCGGTTCGCCCAGTCTCATCCGGATGCAGCGTATGCCGCTCACCTTTCCCTCGGTGGTCAGTACCTCTACCGGGGCCACCAGATATTGGATCTCCACCCCTTCGGCCTCTGCGGCCTCAATCTCTTCATCGCTGGCGGGCATCTCTTCCCGGGAGCGTCGGTAGAGGATGAGCACCTTTTCGGCTCCCAATCTCAGCGCTGACCTAACTGCATCTATGGCTACATCTCCACCCCCGATCACCGCTACCCTTTTTCCCAGCTGCACCGTCTTACCCAGGTTCAACTCTCGGAGGAAGTCCACCCCGTGAACTACGCCCTCGGATTCTTCACCGGGCACCCCCAACTTCCGGCTTTGGTGAGCTCCGGTGGCAACGAAAACCGCCTGGTAACCTTTGGCAAAGAGATCTTCGATGCCCAGACCGTTCCCTACGGGGGTGTCGGTCTTAATCTCCACGCCAAGGCGGCGAATATAGTCGATCTCTTTCTGGAGCACCTTTTTGGGCAGTCTGTATTCGGGTATGCCGAAATAGAGCATTCCGCCGGCCCGGGGCAGGGCCTCGAAGACGGTAATTTGGTAGCCCTGAAGGGCGAGGTAATAGGCGGCTGACAGTCCCGCCGGCCCTGAGCCTACAATGGCAACTTTCTCCTGTTTTGGCTCTATTTCAGGCAGCGGCGGTTCCTCTGCAACCGAGTCAGCGGCAAAGCGTTTCAAGGCACAGATAGAAAGTGAATCATCCCAAAAACCTCTCTTACACTGGGCCTCGCAGGGGTGGGGACAGATCCGGCCGATCACCCCGGGTAAGGGAATGTCCTCCCTGATCAAGGCCACGGCCTCCGGATATTTTTTCTCAGCGATTAAGGCCAGATACCCTTGCACATTTGTTCCTGCCGGGCAGGCAAGAACGCAAGGTGGACGTTCTTTTTTGTCGATAGCGAACACATTGGGGAATGCCTGAGGGAAGGGTCTGAATATGGCCTTCCTCTCGGCTAAGCCCTGGTCGAATTCACTGGCCACGTTCACCGGACAGACCTCGGCGCACTCGCCGCAGCCGGTGCATTTCTGGGGATCCACATAGCGGGGCTGTTTCCCAATTTTGACCTGGAAGTTCCCTGCTTCGCCCTCTATCCCCAGCAGCTCGGCACAGGTGATAATCTCGATGTTCAGATGCCGTCCGCACTCCACCAGTTTAGGGGCCAAGATACACATCGAGCAGTCGTTGGTGGGAAAGGTCTTGTCCAACATCGCCATTGTCCCCCCAATGGCCGGGGACTTCTCCAGCAGATAGACCTTAAACCCTGACTCGGCCAGATCCAGCGAGGCCTGAATGCCGCCTATGCCTCCACCAACTACCAATACAGCGCCTGTCTTTTTGTGTCTGCTTTTCATGCCTTGTTGACTCATTTGTAAGTGTTCTTCTAACCTCCCGCAGGTTCCCAACCTGCGGGAGGTTGTTATTCCAATAAGTACATAGAAAGTTTCTCTCTCAAATTTTTTTCTACTTTATATTCCATCACGAACTTCTGATAGTCTTCAGGTTGCGCGAAGTACGAATGGATGAACTCTGCATCCTTCAATTTGCCTTCCCGCATACCTATCCACTCACGATAATTGGAAAAAGACCATTCTTCTGGTCTGGAAATGAGGCCAGCTCCCACAGGATTTAGATGGATATAACGACAAAGATGCAGGACATACTCATCCCTATCTACGTGCACATGCTTAAAACGCCCCTGGAAAAGAGTTCCCTTGCGTCTGAGTTGCTTGTTTAGGGCCTGCACATATGCGTTGAAGACAAGATTGACGAACTTCGAGAGGCTCACTTGGCCATCCTGCCGCAGCAGCAAGTGATAATGATTCGGCATCAAACAATAAGCAATGACCGTAACGAGATGGGATTTCGCATACTTTTTCAGCAGCATCAAGCAATAGAGAAAATTCTCTTCTGAAAAGAAGATATTCCCACGATTGGTGCCCCGGTTGTAGATGTGATAGTAACCACCAGGCAAAAAGATGTTTCGGCGATATGGCATTGCCTACCTCCAGAACCTCCCGCAGGTTCCGAACCTGCGGGAGGTTATTTCTCCACCTCTTCTGGTGTGATCTCCAGTTCTTCTTCTACCATTCCTTTCAATTGCTCGAATTTCTCTCTTTCCTCAAAGTAATAGCGGATTAGCTCGTGCCTTATTCTCTGGGAGAGGGTATCTATCTGTTTTATATCTTTCACGGTTTCTGGAGGTGCATAGCCTTCTTTTACCGCCATTTGCCGCAGCACCCCTATTATGTCCCGGAAGTTCACCCCCTGGGGGCAGCGGACAGAGCAGGCAAAGCACTGGGCGCACAGCCAAATTGACCGGGAGGAGAGCACCTGCTGGCGCATTCCCAACAACGCCTGGCGGATTATCCGCCGCGGATTGTAGTCCTCATCTATCTCGGCCACCGGGCAGGTGGCAGTGCAGGTGCCGCAGGAGAAACAGAGCTTGAAGCCCTCTCCGCCTGGCTGCGCCGCAATCTCATATTTGAAGTTCGGGTCAAGTTTGTTTAGGACAATAGCCTCCATTTAATCGCCTCCTGGGTGGATTTGTGCCACAAACCTCCCGCAGGTTCCGAACCTGCGGGAGGTTGCTATTCTATTCGGTGTTTTTCAGTGTTCAATTTTTCGGATCTACGTCAGGCGCTCGGTCGCGGCAGCAGTCCTGCCCGTTCGACAATCACCGGCACT
>JAUWEO010000240.1 GCA_030608245.1 Candidatus Latescibacterota bacterium | reverse complement strand
AGGGCCTGGCCCAGTGGGACTGTTTGCCTTGGCTTTTGCCTTAGACAGCGGCGCAGGCACCACCATAGTGGTCGGTGCCCAGGGGGATGAGAAGAGACTTAAGCTGGCAGAGGATTTCGGGGCTACTCATACTTTGAATGTGAGTGATACTACGGTGAAGGAACGCCACCAATTTGTGATGGACTGTACAGGGGGACACGGCGCCGATGTGGTGATCGACACCACCGGTTCTCCCCAGGCTCTGTCAGAGGGAATATGTCTGGCAGCTAAGGGTGGAACCTACGCCCTGCCCGGGGTGGCGGTGCCCATCGGACAGGTGCCCATATCCTTCTATGAGGATGTAGCAGTGAAAAACCTGAGGATTCAAGGGGTGTGGGTGAGCGATACCCGTCACCTCTACCAGGCGGTTAGACTCGTTCTCTCGGGCAGGTACCCCTTTGACAGGTTGGTCACCCACAAGTTTGACCTTAAAGACGCCACCTGTGCGATGGAGACGATGGAATGCAAGCAGGCGATTAAGGGAGTCTTAAGGCCATAAGCTTCCAGACAATCTTTAACATATATCCGGAAAATCGAACACTTAAAAACACCGAAAGCCACTGGATATTGATCAAGCGCATTTGAATCCAGTGTGCTGTTTTTTGGGTTATTTCGGTGTTCGTTCGGTGTTTTCCAGATCTGGATTGAAATTATCTCCCATTGGAGGTGAAGATGCACAGATATCAATGCGATGTGTTAATAGTAGGTGGTGGAGGAGCAGCTATCAGGGCGGCCATTGCGGCCAAAGAGGCTAATCCAAGAACCAAAGTGATGCTGATCACCAAAGGCGAGTTCGGCAAAAGTGGAGTGACGGCCATCGCCTGTTCGGACAGAATGGCTTTTCATGCCACTCTCCCCTACACTGAACCGGGGATGTCCGACAACTGGAGATACCATGCTGAGGATATTTATCGCATTGGCGGTTATGTCTCGGACTGGGACCTGGCAGTGATCCTGGCCCAAAACTCCGGCGCTGCCTTTGAATACCTGGATAAATTGGGAGTACCCTTTGTGAAGCGTCCCGACGGCAGAGCCGACCAGTTCGTCACCGACGGTTCCGAATATGCCCGCGCCTGCTATACCGGCCCCAGGACCGCAAACCACATCGAGGAAGCCCTGGTCAGAGAGATCAAGACCATGGATGTAGAGATACTCGATCACCTGATGCTCACCGAATTGATAACCTCTGAGGATGGCGGGCGGGTGATTGGCGCATTTGGACTTGACACCACGACGACAGAATCTTCGAAAGACCGCGGAATTTGCTTCTTTCAGGCTAAGACGGTTGTGTTGGCAACCGGTGGTGCCGGCGGTGCCTTTCGGGTGAATGTCTATCCTCCTGGGATGACCGGTGACGGCTATGCAGCCGCTTACCGGGCAGGAGCAGGGCTGGTGAATATGGAGTTCATTCAAATAGGTCTCTCTTCGGTTAAGACCCAACTGGCTTGCTCCGGCAGTATGATGCGGGCCCTACCCCGCTTCGTCAATGAAAGTGGGGAGGAATTCTTGGCCGAATACTTCCCCTTAGGTACCTCCTCTGAGGAGATTTACAATGTTGTCTTTGAAAAGGGTGCCAGTTGGCCAGTGTCCAACGAACATCCCTCCAGTCTGATAGATATCGCGGTGTTCAAAGAGATAAACTCCGGGCATACCGTCTATCTCGATTACAGTAAAAACCCGTCCGGATTTAATTTTGATTCTCTAACCGGCGCAAATCGGCAGAGATATGAGACAGAAGTCAAGACTAACATTTCTCTTCAGGACAGGGAGAAATCCCCTTTTGATCGGCTAAAGGAGATAAATCCTGCCTCGGTTGAGTGGTTAAAGGAACACGGGGTGGACTTAGCCGGAGGGGATAGGGTGGAGTTGGCTCCGGCGATTCAGCACTTCCAGGGGGGGATAAAGATATCTCCTCAGGCCCG
Organism: Candidatus Latescibacterota bacterium; assembly: GCA_030608245.1. Lineage (GTDB taxonomy): Bacteria > Latescibacterota > MVCY01 > MVCY01 > MVCY01 > MVCY01. The sequence continues at coordinate 757 of JAUWEO010000240.1, read as the reverse complement.
GGCGAGCTTGGCAGCACTCTATGCGGCCGGAGAGTGTGCCGGCGGGCAGCACGGTGCCAACCGTCCCGGAGGCAACGCCCTGATGGACTCCCAGGTGTTTGGGAGAATCGCCGGAGAGCAGGCGGCAGGGGAAGCAGAAACCATCGGTCTCTGTGATGTCCCCCAAGTTCTGGTTGACCAGCAAAGAGATAAAGTCGAACAACTTTTGGATCCCACCCGGGGGCTGCCGGCCGCTGAGGTGAGAGGGAGGATTCAACGGATACTCTCTGGGGCTGCCAGTGTGGTAAGGACCCACCAGGGGTTAACAGAGGGATTGGCTCAGCTTGAGCAGTTGAGGGCGGAAGGCCTTCACGGCGACCAGAGCGGACTGGCCTTCGCCTTAGAAACCGTCAATATCTTCGATGTGGCGGAGATGATTATGCGGGCTGCTCGCACCCGCCAAGAGTCCCGTGGCCCACACCTGTTTTTTCACAGCCCGGAGGATGAACGACCACTGCCCGGAGACGACCAGAGGTGGAGAAAATATATCGTCATCTCCAAAGGGTCAGAAGGAATGAAACTGGAGACCAGAGAGCCGGTGAGACCGGAAGAATAGGTCCTCTCCGCCTCGGAGACTTGCGGAAAGGCAGGCCATGGGGCCAGCAGTGGTAGACAATGTCTGATGTATGGATTGAAATTCAGGCAGACGGCTTGGAGATTGAAGATTGAAAATTGAAAATTAAAAACCGAAGACTGGAAAATCGTGAGTTATGAGCCG
>JAUWEO010000127.1 GCA_030608245.1 Candidatus Latescibacterota bacterium | reverse complement strand
TCCCGAAGATCTGCTTGAGTCCTTTGAGAGCATTCCGGATGAAAGTTGTATGCGTATGTTGCTCTGGGGCTGTGGCAATGGAGATATGTGCAACTACCCCACCCGGGTGGGCACGTGCCTGCCTTACATTTCCGAAGCGTGCTTGAGCTATTACTACCATACCTTGTATAGCAATAGGAAGCTCTGGAAGGAAAACGGATGGAACAGCCTGAAGTTGGTAAGAGACTACGCCAGAAGCCGGGGATGGGAGTTTCAGGCCTACGTTAGAGTAGAGGCGTTCTACGCTCAATATCCGTTTGAGCGGATCCGCTCCAAATTCTTCCTGGACCATCCTGAGTATCATTGCTTTGATCGTGAGGGGCAACGCCTGGGGCGCTTGAGTTACGCCTATCCTGAAGTGCGGAAGCATATCCTGCGTTTGATAAGCGAGATCGCGGATTACGACCCCGACGGTATATGCCTGGCCTTTGTCCGGGGCGTTCCGCTGGTGCTGTACGAACCCGTTATGGTGGAAGGATTCAAAAAAAAGTACGGTATGGATCCGCGGACGTTGGACGAGTTGGATGCGCGTTGGTTGGCGTATCAGGTGGAAGTGATTACGCCTTTCTTAGAAAGCGTCAAGGCGATCCTGAGACCTCGTCAGCGTTTGTCTGCGATCGTTCCGGGGAATGAATGGGACTGCAAGCGGTGGGGCTTGGACGTCGCGTCCTGGATCAAAGCGGGCATCCTGGACGATCTTTTTCCGCTCGGGCAGCGGTTCACCAAAGAGGATGTGCACGTGGATAGCCCGGAGAGCCTGGACTTTCAGTATTTCGATAAGTTAGAGGGACGAGAGGGGAAAAGGCTTATTCCCATGCTGTATCCCTGGAACAAGTTTCAGGATAATTACGCGGGATGGCGGCGATGTATGTTTTCGTTTTTGGATCAGGGGGCAGATGGCTATGCCGTGTGGGACGGAACGAGCCATTTGGCCCACATCGGGGATATTGGCTACGAAGCGAGAAGAAGCGAACTGGTGCCTCCCAAAATGGAGTTCAGGGCCGCAAAACTCTTAACCATGAACGGGTATCGGTTTGATCGATATCATCATTTTGAGGTAGTATAGGAGAATGGAGGTATAGGTATGAACGACAGGGATTTTATTCAATTCCTCGGCACAGGTGCCGGCGATTGCTTTGAGCTATATCCCCCTGAAGGTAGCGAAGTGAATGGTGTGAAAGCAAAAAAATCAAGGAACAGAAACGTTCGTCATGCACCATCCCTCTTCATCTCCCCGGATATGCTCGTGGATTTTTTCGGAAGCGCGCAGATGCAAGCGTACGGTATTCGGGATGAATCTATCCATCATCTGCTCATTACCCACGCGCACGAGGATCATTTTCAGCCGAAAGCCATACTGGATGTTGCCTCCGGATTGCCCCATCCATGGACCGTCTATGGAAATACCACGGTGAAACATGCGCTGGATTTTGCCTCGGTTCACAGATGGAATGCTTCCACAGAAAACTTCGAGCTGATAGAGAAAACCTCCGAAATGCCGGTTCAAGTGGTTCAGCCCGGCCAGAGACTCTCCGTGGGAGAAGTCAAGGTGATCGCTGTGTCAGCCAATCACATGATTGATGTGAAGCACCTGATTCAGCAGGAACAGGCATTGAATTACGTTTTTGAACGCGGCGAGAAAACGCTTTTCTACGGTCTTGATTCGTCTTACGTGTTGCCCGAAACGCAAAAAATTCTATCGGGATTTCAGTTCGACATTGCCGTGTTCGATGCTACTTTTGGCCTTAAGGAAATAGATCCCTTTCAATCGGGCCATCAGAATTTCGCCATGCTGGAAAAAACCATCACCCAGTTCTGGGAGGCAAATCTTTTCAAGGAGGACGCCATCCTCGTCGCCGATCACATAAGCTATTATGAGGTCGAACCATACAATGAAATTGTGAACGAATTGTCCGAGAAAGGCATTGTCCTGGCCTATGACGGGATGATATTGGAATTCTGATCCAGATACTCAGCAATTCCCGGTCAGAAAACTACGTGAAGGTTGAGCGACAGACAAAGTCGTTTCAGCGGTTTAACAAGAGGAGTGGATATGATGAACAGAACATTCAAACTTGACAGCCAGAGTCTCAAGGGGATCTGGGCAGGTCCGCCCACCTTCTGGGACGAGGATTTCCGGCTGGATGAGGAGACCACCGCAGAGAACTACCGCCGCATCTGCCAGATCCCTCCTCACGGAATCTACATCCTAGGAAGCACCGGCGAGTTTTATGCCCTGGATTTTGAGGAATTTAAGCAGCTAACCGACCTCTTCATAGAGGCGGTTTCTTCCTTTCAAATCCCAACTCAAGTGGGCTGTGGCGCGACCTCGACCAGGGAGATTATTCGCCGGACGGGGTACGCCTGGGACAAGGGAGCCGACGGGGTGCAAGTGACCTTGCCCTACTGGTCAGAACTCTCGGACAAAGAAGTACTGCACTTTTTCCAAGAATTGCACCACTCCTGTCCCGACACGCCCATAATTCACTACAACATCCCTCGTGCTAAAAGGTTTCTCACTGGGGAGGACTATCGGCGAATCCTTGAGGTTTGCCCCACTCTGATAGGGGTCAAGTTCACTTATGCCGGGAGTCATTTCGGTGTGCTTCAGGAAAGTGTAAAGATGACTCCTCAGCTTTCCTATTTTGCAGGAGAAAATTTGCTTGCTTCTGTTATGCAGATCGGAGCCAAAGGAAGTTACAGCTCTCTGATCTACGTTTTTCCTCAGATGATTATGGAGCTTTATGAAAAAGCAGAGCGGGGACAATGGGACAAGGCGATGCAGCTCCAGCAAGAGATAACCCGATTCCTCTCTGATTCCTTTCTATTCTGGGAAGAGCATGGTATGGGCCATTTTGATCCGGTTGCAGATACAGGGATGGGTTTGGCTTCCGGGTTCCTCAGGGGACATCCCAGGGTACGTTCACCCTTTATCGGCTGGACAGAGGAGGAATTGGGAAAATACAGAAGATGGCTACAGGAGCATTACGGGCACCTCCTTGCCTCCAGCCCGGGTTGACCTGATCGTACAAGGAATTTCTATTTTTTGGATGCAGATAAACGCAGATTGTCAAGATTGTAAATATTATTTTCTGCAGTTATCGGCGAAAATCTGCGTCCTGATTAATTTGACTTCAAGGAGGAAGAGATAGTGACTTCAAAGGATCGGGTATTTGCGGCATTTAAAAAACAGGCAACCGATAAGGTGCCAGTGCACCAGATTGGATTCTCTTCAGATGTTGCCAGCGCCCTTTTGAGGCGTGAGGCTTATATAGGCGGCGGCATCCAGCAGTGGCGGGAAGCTAAGACACTCTGGCAGGGCGAGGAAGCACACCAGGAATTCCTGGAACGCTCTTTCCAAGATGCGATAGATATTGCGCTTCTGCTGGACGAGGACATTATACGCCCTGGCTATTGGCGCTATCCCTTGAAGCCGACCAAATGGATCGATGAGAACACCTTCCTTTACGCTTACGGCGACGAGGAAAACTGGCGTGTGCTTCGCTATGACCCACCAAGCGAACAGTGCAATGTATTTTACTACAAACCGAAGAAGTTGTCGTTTAATGATATAGAGAAGGACATTGCCGAGCGCGAAAAGACTTTGTTAGACTACCAGCCCAAGGAAGATGATTTTGTCTTTGATATCCGTGCCCAAAGACTGCTTGGTGATGAGCGGGTTGTGCGTGTCGGTGGAGTGGGAATCGGTATTCCGATAAGGGAAGCTGATATTTGGCTGGAGGCTTTTCTGCTCCGGCCAGATCTGGTGGCCAGACATCTTAACATTCAAGCAGAACAAGCCGTGCGCAACGTTGAATTCCTCGTTCCCTTGGGTTTCCGATACTTCTTCGGTGGTGGGGATTTTGCCTCCAATGATGGGCCGATGTATTCGCCGAAACTGTTTCGGGAACTGGTAGTGCCCAGACTTAAACGGGTCTCAGAAGTGTGTCATAGGCATGATTCTTATCACCTGTTTGCCAGTGACGGAAATCTCTGGCCGGTGGCTGACGACCTGTTTGGCGTCGCAGAGGTGGACGGCTACTACGAGATCGACCGCCGCGCTGGAATGGACCTGGGCAGACTACGCCAGCGTTTTCCTCACCTTGCCTTGCTTGGCAACATAAGCAGCCACACCGTCCACCTGGGCACCAAAGAAGAGGTTGTTGAGGAGACCATCTCCTGCATGGAGGAGGCCAAACGCAGCAGAGGCATCATCGTAGGGGTGTCGAACTATTTTGTACCGGGTACCCCAATTGAGAATGTAACTGCTCTTTTAGAAACTATCAAGCAATATCGTTGAATCGAAATGCCCAGCGCAGCCGGCTGCAGCAAAAAAATAGAGGATTGGAACCACGAATCACACGAATTAACACGAATGAAAAGAAATGATTAGAGTAATTGGTGAAATCGTGGTCAAAGAAGTCTTCAAAAATCTTCCAGAAGAACAAAGAAATGATTAGTAATACTATAGAGAGGAAAGGATGAGTCGCGGATTAGTCAAGAAAGCGGTAGAGTTTGATTCTCCGAAACGGGTGCCCTTCATATACTGGATTGATAGCAGGACCTTCCAGAAATATGGGGAGGCGTTGATAGATTTTTTGAAAAACTTTCCTGAGGACATCTGCCAGTTGAACATCACAGTTCCAAAAGGTTGGCACCCGCCGCAGGATGGTGAGGACGAGTGGGGGTGCAAACGCTCTGCCGTGAGCAGCGGAGCCAGTTCCCTGTTTGAAAAACAGCCCCTACAGGATTGGGATGCCTTTCAGAACTACTCCTTTCCGGATCCCTACGCACCGGGGCGTTTTGAACAGGCTAAAAAGAAGAAGCAGGCGTTCCCGGACTCTTATCTATTAGGAACAGTGGGCAATACCATCTTCGAACGAATGCAGTTCCTCCACGGGGTTGCAAATACCCTCGAGGATTTTTACCTGTACCCGGATATGATAGAGGAGCTGGCTGATCGTATTGTGGAATATAACATTGGGCTCATTAAGCAGTGGGCAGAGCTTGGCGTAGATGGGATATTCTTTATGGACGATTACGGGTTTCAAGATCAACTGGCAATGTCCCCTGAGCACTTCCGGAAGATCTTCAAACCCCGCTACCAACAGATGATCCAGCTTTGTCATGATCTGGGCCTTTATACTTTCCTCCACACCTGTGGAAATGTCCACGAGATTATCCCTGACCTCATCGAGATCGGACTGGATGTGCTTCAAGGGCTGCAGCCCCATGCTGTGGATATTGAACAGGTGGGACGCAGATTTAGGGGGCAGATCTGTTTTATGGGTGGATTGGATGCTCAGTGTACTCTTCCCTTTGGGACCTCGGAGGAGGTGAGGCAAATGGTGAAAAGATGTATTCAGCACCTGGGCACATCGAAGGGGGGCTTTATCGGCTCGCCGTCCACAGAGATTTTGCCCGACACCCCCTTGGAGAATATCAAAGCGGTGTTTCGTTCTTGGCGGGAGTTTGATTATCCAGAGCAGTGAATTACAAGGCGAACTTCAGTTCATTCAAAAAAGATTAACGATGGGTTCCACAAGGTGTGAAATATGTTGAACTAAAGTGCAAACATTTGTGGTTTCAGCAACTAATCA
>JAUWEO010000165.1 GCA_030608245.1 Candidatus Latescibacterota bacterium | reverse complement strand
TGTGCTCCAGCCAGCGAGCGGCTTCAGTCATGGTCTGAGCCACGAAATAATCGGATTCGTAGCGGCGATCCCTGGTGTTTCGGAGGTACTTCTTCACCCCCTCGGGATTCCTCAGCTTCTCCGGGGCGCAGGGAAGCTCCACATCGAAGTGGTCGGTCAGGTAGCGTTCGTGTTCCTGTCCCCTGATCCACTTCCAGCCATCGAAGCCCCTGTCGAAGTAAAAGGCATTCTCCAGGTGGTGGGGAGTGTCGGCGATGTGCATAGATACGTACCCGGCCTGTTTCAGGACTTCAGGAAGGACGACCTCGTCTTGGGGGAGGGGCTGCCAGCAGCCGTAGGTATATGTATATCGCCCAGTGAGAAGATCGTAGCGGTTGGGAACCGTCGGGAAAGAGGCAGCGTAGGCCCGATCGAAGACTGCAGAATCCCGGGCCAGCTTGTCCAGATTTGGTGTGGATATCCACGGATTGCCGTAGCAGCCCAGATGATCTCTCCGAAAGGTGTCCGAGACGATAAGGATGATATTCATACATCACCTCCTGTTTGGTGTTTCATTTTCCAGCTATTCTATGGAGTCGCTTAGTGGCTTTCTCTGTCCTGCTGGACTCGTAGATTGCCCTGACCAGCTCAAGGGATCTCTCACCCTCTAAACCATCCACTATCGGTTCTCCGCCTTCTCGGAGAACACCAACCATATCCTCTACCACATTGGCGGGCCAGTGCTCTGGAAGGTTTTCCTCGAATTTCTCAACAAACTCCCAAAGGGCAAGTTCTCCGCCTTTTGTTCCCACATAGCCTTTCTCCCCGTGTACCTCCACTACTGGATCGTCGTCCTTGTACCAGGTGGTAGTGCCCAAGACCGTACCTATGGCGCCATTTTCAAAGGTGAGGACGGCAGCGCCCAGGTCTTCGGTCTCGATCTTATGGGTGAAGACCCCTGTGCGGCCGAAGACAGTCTCCACCGGCCCCATAAACCAGAGCAAGAGGTCTATCCAGTGAATGGTCTGGTTGATGAGAGACCCTCCTCCGTCCATCTCCCAGGTGCCGTGCCAGCCATCATAGTACTTTTGGGCCCTGTACCATTTCATTCTCGCTTCACCCAGAACAAGTTTCCCCAGCTTCCCGTCTTCTATTGCCCTTTTGATCCTGAGGTTGTGACGAAAATAACGCTGCTCGAAGTCCACCGCCAGCTTCACTCCACAATCCTTGCAGACTTCTATCATCCGGTCGGCTTTTTCCAGGGTGACCTCGATGGGTTTGGTCACGATCACATGTTTTCCGGTTTGAGCTGCATCTATGGCCATCTGGGCGTGCATGCCGCTGGGGGTCATCACAAAGGTCACATCCAGGTCCTTTCGTTCAAGCATCTTGTGATAGTCAGCATACCAGTCCACGCCGTGTTTGCCAGCTATTTCCTGCGCCTTCTGGGTGATAATGTCTGCCACCGCCACCAGGCGTGCCCCTGGGGTACCGGCAACCATCTCACAGCGATTAGCGCCCATCCCGAGTCCAATTACGCCGAAGCCGATCTCTTTGGTGTTCACTGTTTTCTCCTTGTGGTTGGTTAATTCGCAAGTGGTTAACTGGTGACTGGTGGTTAGGCAAAAGGATTGTATACTACAGCTCTATTATCTAAAAGATTCTGTCTGCTATCGTTTCTTCAAATTAGGAGATGTAGCCGTTGATTTTTTTCGATAACAGCTACGACTTCTCCAAACAAGAGCGCAGGAATTTTAGATTTCGCAAAGTGTTACTTTCCAGATCAGACAATCTCTGATCAACAATCCTAAATTCATCCGGACTAATGTGTGAATGCGTTTCAATGACCAGGAACCCATCATAGCCATCGTTCCGGAGGGCGACAAGTTGAGCCGGCCAGTTCACCACTCCTTTTTGCATGAGGTCCCAGGAACCACTTGCAGGATCGAAATTCTTTAAATGCACATGGGATACTAAATCTTTGATTTGTTTGTACTCATCCGGATATGGGCTGGTTGAACCTGCTCGTGCGGAATTACCAGGATCCCAACAAAGACGAACCTGTTCCGGCCCAACCTGCCGGATTATGCTGGCGGCCTCAACCCCGGTCGCACCCCAGCAGCAGGCTTCATTTTCCAACATCAACTTGCAGCCATGCTTATTGGTAATTGTGGCCATCTTGGCAATAAGGTCTATAATAACAGATGGCATACAATCAGAAGTGTACCGATCAAATGCAAAGCAGGTGACTAAATCAGTGCCCCAGCGCCTGGCCCATTCACAGGCACGGGGGAGATCTTCGGATAATACGTGCCTAACCGATGGATCATCCCAGGGGCATTTGAAAAATCCAGGCGAGACACCTGATACTGCCAACCCGACATCGGTCACCTGTGCGTAAAACCGCTCCAGTTCAACATCTGGCACACAGGGAAAGCGACCGCCTGGCAATGAGCGTACTTCAAGATGCATTACTCCCCATCCTTTGGCCAGGTTAATAGCGCGTGTGGAAGAGTGTGGTTCTATTTCGTCAGTAAATATCGATATTTGCATCATGATGTCCTCTTATTAAATCAAACACTTGTCTTCTCCACTTTCCCCGTCTTCGCCGACCGATACGCGGCTTCCATGATAAGGTTGGTTTTGATTCCCTTCTCGCCGGAACAGAGTAGCGGAGTTCCTTCATTGACAGCGCGTACAAAATTTTCCACCAGACCCCAATGGCTTATCTTGGGTGGCGGCAGTTCAAATATTCCCACCTGCTTGTCCCGGTGCACCTCCAGGTGACCACCATCTAATGGCCGGGCCAATATCTTTCCCTCTGTGCCGTAGATTTCAAATTCATCGGAGCTGTTCTTCACATTCCAGTTGAAATTGGCCAGCCCATGCATGCCGTTCGCGAGCTTCATCGCAACCACGGCGGAGTCCTCGACCTGGTATCCACAATGCAAGGTCTCAGTGAAGGCGGTTACCCTCTCCACCTCGCCCAGAAGGTAAACCATTATATCCAACCTGTGGCTCCCGACATCGAACATCACGCCGCCGCCTGAAATCGCCGGATCACCCCGCCACTCACCGGGCGCATTTGGATCGCCGGGATTGTAGTAGCCTGTCAGATTGATCCGCGCCAGCATCGGTTCTCCGACGATGCCTTCCTCTAATAACTGCCGCATTTTCTGGACGATGGAATATGTACGCCGGTAGTAAGCGATCATGAGCTTTACCCCATTTTCCCGGCAAGCCGCAATCATCTCCCGACTTTGCTGGGCGTTCATAGCCATAGGCTTTTCGCACATCACATGTTTGCCCGCCTCAGCGGCCTGAATCGTGTAAGTATGATGTAGATGAACCGGAGTAGCCACATACACAGCATTGATCTCCGGATCATTCAGAAGCTCCTCGACTTTGCTGTACCATCTTTTGGCGCCGTGCCTTTTTGCGAAATCCTCAGCCTTTGCGGCATCCCGACGCATCACCGCCACAAGCTCTGAGCCTTCCACGCCATAAAGAGCCGGGCCTCCCTTGTGCTCGGCCACATCGCCACAGCCGATAATGCCCCATCTGAGAGTCATTTAGCATCGCCTCCCTGTTTTGGTGATTGGTGAATTGGTGACTGGTTAATCGGTCAATTGGGGATTGGTCAGCGTATCTTTCGTTTTACGCTTCACCTCTCACCAAATCCGCGATCCTGTGCACCTGCTCTATAGTAGCCGGATGGAGTTCAAGCCCAAACCCCTCCGCTCGTACACGCTGAGAAAGGTGAGATTGGCTCCCTGGAAGTGCTCTTTAGTGATGAGCCTCTGCCTGAACCCGCAGGCACTCCGTTTTTCGGGAAATGTCATTGCGATTGCTTCGCTCCTTTCAGTCGCTCGTAATGACGGTAATATTCCGATTTGGGGTGCTTTCGGACAGATACTAATCAGTAGATTGTGAGCGGAAGTTACCTGGATGTAGTTATTTATGTTCTCTGTGTCGTAACATCTGCTGGTTACTCACCAGGATTTCTGCCGGGGAATAGGGTTTTCTATCGGGAGTTTGCCAAGGGAAGTCCTCCTATCCATACCTTCGTCAAAAGGCTAAGATAAATCTTCTTTGGGGAAATAGCAATGCTTTTCATATACCTTCCTTAGGAATTTGTCAAAGATTTTTTTCTTAGCACACATAAGGCATCGAATGACCTCTGTGAGCTGACCTCTTCGTTAGTTCACTCGAATGGAATCTCGTGGTTCACCCCATTGACGGATAACCGAACTGTGCGTCTCTAACACACGATAGGTCTTGTGAAAAGAACTTGACAATACAAACCTTTTACATTATAGTTATGAAAGTTTTTTGCTGGGAAACAGTGAATATGAACTGTTACAGAGTAGAAATGGAGCCTGTTGCTATTATCGCCTGTAGGTAGAGAAATGGAGGTTCTATGAAGCTGATT
>JAUWEO010000230.1 GCA_030608245.1 Candidatus Latescibacterota bacterium | reverse complement strand
CCCCCGCGGTGGGGGGTGGGGTAACTGGGGGGGGGGGAGAAAAAGTACTTGTAGGTTGGGTTGAGGAACGAAACCCAACACTCGGTCTTTTGTTGGCTTCGCTGCGCTTAACCCAACCTACTATAAGTGAAATCCCTGTAATCCGTGGTTGTTTTTTTGGTTGCGGCTTTGCTGCGTTGTGTAACTCTGTGGTTAAGGAGAACAATGAAATTCCTCTTAGGTATAGATATTGGAACCTCAGCGGCCAAGGCTCTGCTCATCAATGAGTCGGGAGAGGTTATTGCCTTGGCTGGAGAGGAATACCAGATTGATAGCCCCAGGCCAGGCTGGGCTGAACAGGATCCGGACAGCTGGTGGGAGGCTGCTAAGCTAAGTATCTGCAAAGTGCTCAGAAGATCTTCCGTTAATCCCAAAAGGATATCGGGAATAGGCCTTTCCGGACAGATGCACGGAACGGTCCTGCTGGATAAAAACCTGAGGGTGATCCGATCAGCAATAATCTGGGCCGACCAAAGGACGAAGCACCAATGCGACCAGATCTATGCCAGGGTTGGCAGGCAGAGATTGGCTCGCATTACTGCTAATCCTGTGGCGGCTGGTTTTATGGCGCCTACCCTTCTGTGGATGAAGGAAAATGAGCCCAAAACATTTGAGGCGACAGATAAGGTTTTGCTGCCGGCCGACTATGTCCGGCTTTGCCTTTGTGGAGAAATCTGCACCGACGCAACGAATGCCTCTGGCTCTTTGCTATTTGATACCCACCAGAGGCACTGGTCGGCCGAACTATTGGAAGAGCTGGAATTGCCCTCCGGAGTCTTCCCTCCTGTTATCGAATCTACGGCTGTAGCGGGCCGTGTCACTCGGCAGGCAGCCTTGGAGACCGGACTTGCAGAAGGCACTCCGGTGGTAACTGGCGGAGGTGATCAGCCTATTGCAGCCGTGGGTAACGGGGTTATAGCCCCTGGGGACCTGCTTTCCACCATTGGTACTGGAGGACAATTGTTTACTCCTTTGGACGAAGTGGTAGTAGATCCGCAGTTGAGAATCCACACCTTCTGTCATGCCGTCGCGGGCAAGTGGTTTTTGATGGGTGCTATCCTTTCGGCAGGACTTTGCCTTCGCTGGTTTAGAGATAATTTCGGAGGCAGCTACGCAGAGTTGGACAGGGAGGCGACCGCGATACCGGCTGGATCGGACGGGCTGCTATTCCTTCCCTATCTGATTGGGGATAGGACACCCCATATGGACCCAAACGCCAGGGGGATGTTTTTCGGCGTTAGCCTTTGCCACAGCCGCGCCCATTTGATAAGGGCAATCATGGAGGGCGTGGTGTTGGCGATGAGGGATTCGCTGGAGATAATGAAGAAGCTGGGGACAGAGCCGCACCGACTCATCGCCTCAGGAGGAGGCGCGAGAAGCGCTTTGTGGAGACAGATACAGGCAGATGTTTACGACATGGAACTGACCAGGGCAGAGGTTCCCGAACAGGCTGCCTTCGGAGCAGCTCTGATTGCCGGGGTAGGAACCGGAATCTACGAAAGTGTTGAGGCTGCTTGTCAGAAGACAATGACTTATAGCCCTCCAACCTATCCTATAGAGGAAAATGTCAGAAGATATCAGGAGTACTACCAGGTATTCAAAGGGCTTTATCCGAAGCTGAAAGATGATTTCCAGGCCGTGTCGGAATTGCGGTGACTCTTTCCTGTCTACTGGAAGCACTCAGCTTTGACCATTTGAGATGATTCTGATTGTAATGAGTCTCTCAAGAAGAGACCCCTTTTTTGAACCCTTTCCCAAGGAGAGGTCTGTTATGGCTACGCGATTTACAAGACGGATAATATCTCTGTACCAAACCTTTTCACGATAGGCCCAAATTGCGTGTATTGCATAAGAACGATCACCTAACATTCCGAGAAACAGCATTATGTGTCCTCTTAAGTACAAGATTGTAATTCCTCCAGTTGCTTTTCTGATAAGGACATCAAGTTTTTCCCCTTCGGTGGCATACTCATCGAAATCTCCAATCAGAAGCCCCACCTGTCTTTGAGCTGATGAATTTCTTGGCAAAGCTATTCCCACAGTAGCAAAGACTTCCTGAATGAATCTGGAGCAATCCTGTTCCCCATACATCCCCCCCCAACCGTAAGGTGCGTTGAGAAGCTCAAATGCCTGCTGAATAATATTTCTGGCAGTATAGGGCAAATATCCTTCACTAACATCGCTCTGCTTGATATAGCCTGCTCTATGAGATAACGTTCCATCTTTCTTGCGAAAGGGAATGATGACTTGGATTACCTTGGGATCATTTTCCTGGGAAAGAGGAAGCTTTACCCCCATTCTCGCATAGCCATAATATTCAGTTAAAGAAGCATTTAGAAAGATCCCTACCTTTGCTTTGGTAGTTATGACAAAAGGTGACCGGCTAAGGAAATCCCTCAATTCTTTCAAGGTACACAAAGCGATTTTCTTCGTTTCCACCCAGCCGGAGCTCCGTGAGCTTATGACATAGTACCATTTGCCATCTGAGCTTTTATGCAAAACCGCCAAGGGTGTTCCAATATCAAGGGCACTATTCTGCAATTTATCGAAATCAATATCCTTGGGTTTTGCAAATAGGCCCTTTCTGGTTGGGAAAATGCGCTGGTTGGCATAATGGACAATCAGACCGAACTGCACCTGAATTTCAGAAGGGATTGCCCTGAGATTCATATTTTTCATAATTCTCTGGTAGAATACAGGATTTGCTTCTCTTGCATCTCTCAGATAAAACTCTTTTTTGGAAAAGCGGTCTAAAGTGTTCTCCAAAAGGGAAATCAGATTTTCGCCTAACAGCAGGGAATCAAGCTTGGTAACATCTTTTGTCAACCCAAGCTCATTCTCAATGTAGAAATTCAAGCTTTCTATTTCGGTAAACTTG
>JAUWEO010000212.1 GCA_030608245.1 Candidatus Latescibacterota bacterium | reverse complement strand
GTGAGAGAAACAGGATTAGAAGTTCCCAAAATCAGCAGTTACTTTGGGAAAATGGCTGAGTACATTATGAAATATAGTGACAGATAGGACATATAAGTCATTGGGAGTAAAATAAAGAGAGAGGTAAAGATCATGAAGAGGAAAACTGCTATATTGTGGATAGCTGCCGTTTTGGCAATGTCAACTGTACCGACGATTTGTTCGTCGGATAATTCTGGTCCGCTGATTGCAGACCACACCTGCACAGACCTTTCGCTTATTCCGATGGAATGGATTGATTCTGTACAGGCGAATCGGCGGTTGCACTATGCCCACACATCTCATGGTGGCCAATTAACAACCGGACTCAGTAGAATTAGGAATAGTGATGCTGCCTATGATATCGCCAAAGGGAATACCTATCTGCCAGGCGATGCAGACGCCTTCTGTATTTTTGATGGTCAGGAAGGAGATACCTATATAACCCCTGATGAGTACTGGGGAACTGCAACAGGTATGAACATGACCCGTAATGTGCTCAACCATAATCCGACGATTAACACATCCATGTGGTCATGGTGTTGCCAGTTGAATGGCTATTCTGAGACAGAAACCCAAGCCTATCTTGACTCGTTAACAGTACTTGAAACAGAATATCCCAAGGTGACATTCATCTATATGACCTGCAATGCTCAGGGAACCGGCGCTGGTGGCTACAACCGTTATCTGCGTAATGAGCAGATCCGTCGGTATTGTATAGACCGTGATAAAGTTCTGTTTGACTTTGCCGATCTGGATAGCTGGTGGTTCAATCCCACGTCTGAAAATTGGGAACATGCCACTTACCAGTACAACGGTCATTCCGTTCCTGTGGAACACCCGCAATTCCATGGGAGCCAAGCAGCTCATACCACTTATGGAAGTTGTGAGCAGAAAGGCAAAGCCGTCTGGTGGATGATGGCAAAGCTGGCAGGTTGGGGAGATAATGCAACGGGAATAGAAGAGTTAAACCGAACCGAAGACGATCATACAGCAACAGGTATATTTTCTTTAGAGCAAAATCGTCCCAATCCCTTTAATTTATCTACTTCCATCAGGTATCTTTCGCAGAGAAGGTGTAGTGTGAAACTCACTATTTACAGCCTCGAGGGGCAATTGATTAAGACCCTCTACAGTGGAGAAAAGCAACCAGGTGTTCATACAGCCGTTTGGAACGGAGTGAACAAGCAGGGCGAGGTCGTAGCGAGTGGGGTTTACTTCTATCAATTGCAGGGACCCAACGGCATCGAAGAGACGAAAAAGATGCTTTTTCTGAAGTGAAACAGAGACTTTTCGCTGCCTGTCCGTTTTTACCGTGCAAGGCTGGAAGCGGCCCACCCGTTCACGAAATTTTGCTACAGGTTAATGTAAGCAGCAGCTAGAGTTGCGATCTCGGCTATTTCTATACCTGCTCCCATTGTATCCCCTGTGGCCCCAGCGATCTTTCGGCGAGTGTACTGGATGAAAAGCAAAGAGAGAAGCAGTACCAAAGCCATAGACCAAAGTCCTCTTAATTGCCTGAGTCCGAGGACAATAAGTAGGGTAAATATCGTTGAAAGGAAGGCCTCCCTGATCCCCACATATCTGTTGAACGCTGTTCCCAGCCCCTGAGAAGCTCTGGCATAGGGCAACATTGCCGCCTGAAAGACCACAGTCCACCTTGCAATCACTGGCATCAAGATCAAAGCAGGCCCTTTGACTTGAGGGGAGAGGCCGGAGAGCAGTTCGAATTTCAGAAGCAGGGCGAATACGATAGCTACCGCCCCCATCGGTCCAATCTGGCTTTCTCGCATAATCTCCAGCATTCGCTGCCGGTCCTCTCTGCTGAAGAAGGCGTCTGTCGTATCCGCCAATCCATCCAGGTGCAGCCCACCGGTCAGCAGAACCAGTGCCAGCAGGCACCCTAAGTCGGCTATCCTTTCTGGGAAAACCAGTACAATAGCCCGACTGAGGCCGTACAGAATCGCTCCCAATAGCAGTCCCACCAAGGGAAAACAGGCCATCGACCGTGCCAAATCTTCATCTGTCATCCGGAAGCGGCGAGGAACAGGGATAACTGTCAGGAATTGTATGGCAATAAAAAAGTGTCTCAACTTATCTGCTCCGATACTCCAGCGTCCTGGAAGGTCGCCATCTCGGTTAAGATTTTGATGCTGGCCTCTATAATGGGCATAGCCAGCGCTGCACCGGTGCCCTCGCCTAATCGCATATTCAAGTTAAGGATAGGGGATAGTCCTATTTTCTCCAGCACTGTTTTGTGTCCTGTTTCAACGGATTGATGAGCTGCAAACATATATTCTCTGCTAACCGGTTGCAGTTGGTGAGCTATCAGAGCCCCGGCGGTCGAGATAAAGCCATCCACTACAACGGGTACATGATGGGCTGCTGCAGCCAGAACGATCCCAGCGACGCCCCCGATTTCAAATCCGCCCACCTTGGCCAGAACATCTACAGGATCACAGGGATCAGGCCTGTTTAGCTCGATTGCCTGTCGAATAACCTCGATTTTGTGTTGTAACAGTCTGTCTCCAATACCTGTTCCACGGCCGGTAACCTTCTCAGGG
Organism: Candidatus Latescibacterota bacterium; assembly: GCA_030608245.1. Classification (GTDB taxonomy): domain Bacteria; phylum Latescibacterota; class MVCY01; order MVCY01; family MVCY01; genus MVCY01. The sequence goes on along the minus strand of JAUWEO010000212.1, from coordinate 673 downwards.
TTTTGTCCGGTTAAGACAGCCACAATAGCACTGGAGGATGTTGTGTTGCCGATTCCCATGTCTCCCACGCCTACTATATCGATCCCACTGCTCTGATATTCTTCTTCAAATAGCTCAATTCCGGCCTCAACTGCCTGGATGGCTTGTTGCCGAGACATAGCGGGAGCTTTCGCCATATTCTTTGTCCCATAGCCTACCTTTTTGACTTTCAGCAGAGGGTGTGGTTTTAGATCCTCAACCACGCCCAGATCAGCCACAATCACCTTGGCCCCGATGTATCTTGCCAGGACATTGATCGCTGCTCCACCGCTGAGGAAATTGTAAACCATTTGGGCCGTCACTTCCTGGGGATATGCACTTACACCCTCTTTGGCTACGCCGTGATCCCCAGCCAGAGTGAAGATCGCCTTCCTTGTCGTTGACGGATGAATGCTTTGTCGGATGGCCACCATTCTTCGGGCTATTCCTTCCAGAGATCCCAGACTGCCCTGGGGTTTGGTCAGACTGTCCAGCCTCTCCTGTGCCTTCCGTTGCCAGTCCTGCTCCAAGGGCAGAATGGCTGATATTGTTCTTTTAAGCTTTTCCACTTGGGTTCCCTTCTGATAAGTCCTCATGTTTTAATTCTCTTTCCTTACCACCTGGTTCAGGAGATATTTCAGAGTTACCATCGCCT
>JAUWEO010000188.1 GCA_030608245.1 Candidatus Latescibacterota bacterium | reverse complement strand
GAGCGCTTCAAAAGAGATGGCCGGATCTTTAACTGGGACTGGTCTAAATATGATGGGCATCATGTCACCTTCTATCCTGAAGGGATGACCGCTCGTCAGCTTCAAATAGCCGTTATGCTCGATGCCATGCCCAGGTTATACAACCGCGGACAGACGCTGAAGATATTTATTGACAACAACGTGCGGACTGCAAAGGGATTGTTTAGTCTGAGAAGATGGCATCCCATCCAGGAGCTGAAAGCCAATTTCTTAACACTACTTGCTCGCACCTGGGGCCGAGGTGCCACCAGGAAAATGAGAAAACCTATCAGAGAATACTTAAAACAGATTCCGCTCCTCCCTTTCAAGACCTGATGATAGCTGTCGGCCACTACGGCCTCACCGTGGTTTCGACATTCAATTCCGCGGAATTATTGCCTCCGGGTTGGAGAGAATTTGCCTGGAAGATAAGAGAGGTATAGGTAGTCAGCTAGAGTGGGAACCCTTCGACGCCTTCGGCAGTCTGGTGCTACTCCTGGTCAAGGACTATTGCTTATCGACAGCCGCAAAATACTCCGTTCTATCCAGAGAGTAGTAAAGCATTCCCTCGTAGAATTCAGACCCAGGCGGCAGATTCTCCACGACTTTTGTCTGTTTCATCCCTAATTTCTCTATAACCTTTCTGGAGGCAACATTGTCCGGTTTCACCACGGCAACAATAGTATCCAGACCGATTGTGGAGAATCCATAGTCTAACAGTGCCTTGGCGGCTTCGGTCGCAAGACCTCTCCCCCAGTGATCGACTGACAGGCCGTAGTATATCTCAATTTCAGAGGGACTAAATTCAAGCGGTCCCAATCCGCACCAACCGATGATCTTATTGGTTTTCTTATGCGTTACTGCAAGGGTAAACTTGATTATGCTCCGCGGACTGTTTCTGTCATAACAATCAATAAGCCATTCCAGAATTTTCCTTAGCTCCTCCAGAGAGATAAGACCTTCAGCAAGATATCTTACAACTTCTTCTCGGGTGATTATTTCATGGAATTCCGAAACATCATTCATGGTGAAAGGTCTCAGTATAAGCCTGTCAGTCTCGATAAGACAGTCGCTGAACATCGGAAGCCAGTCCTTGCCACCTATCGAGGAGTCTTTTACTTAACCCCCTTTGGGTAAATGTGTGAAATTGAGATAGGCCTGTCAATATGGACGTGTCTCGTGCAGCGTAGATGCGTGAGACAATGGATCATTCTACCCGGAGCAATGGTCTTGTGAGGCAGGTTGCACCGCCGGCCCCTTTCCTCGAAATCTCTTCTCCTTGATATTCCCGGACCTCAACGCCATCATCCTCCAGCATCCGTTTTGTGAGAGGGTTCCCAGAGAGCATGATGCATCTCCGGGGGGCAACGGCGAGGACATTGCAGCCCATGGTCGCGAATTCGGAGTCGGGTACTTCCAGAAGCCTCATTCCCCTGCTTATAAGCCAATCTCTGAAGGGAACCGGCATCAATCTGGAGTAAACCACGGCGAGGTTATAGTCGACGGGGCTGATGAGAGACATCAAATGCAGGACCTTCCCGGGTCCGTGCCAGTGCGGCAGGGGAACTACCACAAATTCATCCAGTAGCTCCCTGGTCAACGCTCTCAACCGGTGGATGCCCTGGACATTAGTCCGGTAACCCTGCCCGACTGCCAGGGTGCGTTCGTCCAGCCAGACGACATCGCCCCCCTCCAACCTTCTCTGCCCGGTTATGGCGCCAAGAATGGGGATACCCAGCTCCGACAGGAACTCTCCGGCGGCTGACGGTTCCCCCTGACGCTCCTCTTTTCCCATATTACACAAGATTGCCCCCTTCTTCGTGACCAGCACAGGATCGTGCAGATAAATCGAATCGAGTCCGGTTTTGTCGCTTTTGGGAAGGTAATGAATTTCCGATACTTCCTTCTTCAACAACTCCACAAAATTCTCATATTCTTTCTGAGCCTTGCTGTAATCGGGACAGCCGGAATAGTTGAGTCTCTTCCACTGAGCCTCGATGTTTTCCTGCATAACGAAGGCATCCCTGGGATGTTTCAGCAGGATTCGCTGGATTTTTCCGACTTCGGATTGGCAGCCGAATTTCATACCTTAGTGACCTCTGCAGTGTGACTGAATTGCGAGAGCCTGGCAGGCCTGGTCAGTAGGGAGAAGAGAGAACGAGAACGCCGTCACGAGTCTACTTGAAGAGATATCTAATACCTACGGCTCCGTTGAAATCGAGGTCGGTGTCCGGCACCAGGTCAAGGACCGGCACCACTTCAACGAAAATATCCAGCGGTGTATCTGCAAACAAATAGTCCAGACCTACGGGAATACGAACCCCTATTTTATCGTCTTTTTTCCCTTCCTCAATTTTCATTCTCCCGCCGATCCCGAAGTAAAAGGGGAGTTTGCCCTTCTCTACTTGAATCAAACTGAAGTTATGGTATAGATAATCCGCGTGCAAATGCAGAGCGTTATTTTTGCTTAACGACCAGGCAACCGCCCCGTCAATTGCTGTAGTACTTCCTGTCCAGAGCTTGAAGCTTGGCCCCGTCGGTTCACCGATAATGACCCCCAACCCGAATGTGCGGTCTTGTGCTACCGCATAGCCGCTAAAGCAGACGACAACTAGTAGAAAAACTAACGTTAACCTTCCCATGACTGCATCTCCTTCCATTGAATTATGAAACTATACTCGCCCCCTTATGAATTGGTTTCGGTAAAACAAACCCTGCTATTTAGATTATAAGGCCACACTGCTCCCAATTAGCCAAATCCTTTTGCGGCACGTGTGCGAAACTGCGACAGCAGAGATTCTTCTCCGGCTATTCTTATTTCTGAGCCTCTGGTGGGACAACCGTAAAGCCGAGCTGCTGATAGAAATCCAACATGTTGAAATGGAGCCACTCCTCTGCGAACTTCCCATTGGCGATGCGATAAATGGAAAGGCCTGATATCTGCATCTTTTTGCCTGTGGGGGGAAGGTCACGCATAGGCCCTGTCTGTGTGCCCGTTACCGTCCAGCGCGAGGCCATCTTGTCACCCTTGACGAAGAACTCGTCCATGGTGACCTTGAAATCGGGGAACGCAGTCCGATTCATTGTTACGAAGCCCTCAAAAGCCTCGATGCCCACCAGTTCCTGGAAATCGTTATCGTGCAGCACGAAGTCTGCAGTAAAAAAGTCCTCAGTGATGTCGAAATTGCCCTCATTCCAGATCTCCAATAGACCCTCAAGCAGGGCGTTCGCCTCCTGGTCAGTGATTGTCACCCGGGCTTGCTGTTGGCAGCTAAGGCTAAAGCCAAGCAGAACCAGGGTGACAACCAGCGAGATTCTTGTGATCAAGCTAATCGATTGTTGCATTTTTACCTCCTCCTCGTGTGAAGCGATTTTTGCCGAACTGCCTTTGCGGCCAATATGAGAATTTGCAATGGATCTGTCAACAGCAATTCTTCACCGGCTATTATTACTTCTGACCCTCTGGTGGGACAAGCGTAAAGCCGAGCTGCTGGTAGAAATCGAGAAAGTTGAAATAGAGCCACTCCTCTGCGAACTTCCCATCGGCGATGCGAGAAATGGCGAGCCCGGATATACGCACCTTCTTGCCTGTGGGCGGTAGCTCCCCGAGGGGACCGGTGTTGGTGCCTTCTGCAGTCCAGAGGGTCACAATCTTGTCACCCTTAGCGATAATCTTGTCGAGGGTGAGCTTGAAATCCGGGAAGGCTGCAGCATTATTCGCTATGAAAGCTTTAAAAGCTTCG
>JAUWEO010000251.1 GCA_030608245.1 Candidatus Latescibacterota bacterium | reverse complement strand
GAGCCGGCAGTGGCCATTCCCGCATTGCCAGTTGAGTTCACATAGATCTCTGCCTCAGGAGTGGCGATAACCGTAGGTGCCCCTTTAAGCACCACGGTAAGTTTAAACTCTTGAGCAAACCTCTCCGCCGCCTTAAGAGGGGAAGCAGTGATCTCTGCGATAGATCTCCCTGTCAATCGGGAAAGCTCACCGGCGTGAGGGGTGATCACAATCTCGGCCTTGGTCTCTCGCAAGGAAGATATATCTTTGGCCAGCGCATTCAGGCCATCGGCGTCAATAACGGTGGGTATTTCAATCTCTCTGGCCACAATCCGTCTGGCCATCTCGGCTGTCTCGTGATGGGTGCCTAAGCCAGGCCCGATAGCTAAGCAATTAGCATCCAAGAGCATACGCCGAATCTCTCCCACGGCTCGCAAGGCGATACAACGTCGCTTTCTCACCTCGGGCAGAGGTTTAGTCATAACCTCGGTCAGTTTCACCTCTAAGATGTCGTTGAGACTTGCAGGCAAACCCAGAGTTACCAGCCCAGCACCAATGCGCAGGGCGGCCATAGAGGCTAAGGCGGCAGCGCCGGTCATCCCCACCGAGCCTGCCACTATCGCTACCCGTCCACAACTCCCCTTGTAAGCATCGGGGGCGCGCCGGGGCAAGAGTTGAGCCACTTCCTCTCCGGTGACAAGATTTATCCTGCAGCTCTCTTTTTCAATAACTTCAGGTGGGTAGCCGATTTCAGCCACTATCAATCTGCCGCACTTGCTCTTGCCCGGATAGAAGACTTGGCCGATCTTGGGCAGCCCAAAGGTTACCGTAGTAGTTGCCTGGACACAAGGGCCAGAGATTTCTCCGCCGTCAGCATCGAGGCCCGAAGGTATGTCCACAGCAACGACAGGCCTTCCGCACCGGTTGATGGTTTCGATAACTCCAGCGGCCAGTCCCTTAACCGTCCCTTTCAGTCCGGTACCAAATATAGCATCAACCAATAAGTCAGCATCCTGGATTGCTTGTTCTGCCGCGGTCAAATCGGTGTCTTTTAGCAGTTCCCTTACCGAGACTTTCAGTTCCAGGGCCTTTTTGAGGTTGGTCTGGGCATCCCCCTTGCTCTGGTCCTTTTTGCCCAACAGCAAGACCAGGACAGCAGTCCCGTGTTCTGCCAGCAGTCGGGCTACCACCAGGCCATCGCCGCCGTTGTTCCCCTTGCCGCAGAAGATGACAATATTTTTCTCTGTCAGCTTATCCTGCATCTGGCTGATGGCGGTGAAGACGGCCGTGCCGGCCCTTTCCATCAGTTGGATGCCGGGGATGCCGAACTGTTCGATGGCCCGCCGGTCAATGCTGGCCATCTGTTGGGCTGTAACCAGTTTCATGCTGCGTCCTTCCTCTTTGTTTAGAAAAAGTTTGTCACTGCTGCCCCCAAAATCCGATAAACTCGGACCACATAAGGTCCTCCCCCTAAGGGAAGTGTGAAGTGCGAGATGGGAAGTTGCTCACTCTTGCCCCCCTGCCCCCTTGCTCCTCTGCTCCCTTGCCTTTTTCCCTCACCCCCTCTGTATTCGCAGGATTATTCCTTGATCTCGAAGCAGATAGCCCTCAGGAGTTTCTCCTCGGAAGAGAGAATCTCTACCTTCCATTCTCCTGTCCACTCCTTCGCTATCCTCTTGCTGCTCCAGGTTCTCCACCGTCTGGATTTCACCGGAAGCTTCACCTCAGCCATTTTCTTATCTCCCCAGTACCAGATGTGAGTAACAAAGGTGGTACCAGGACAGCTCTCGATCTTGGTGAAACAGTAAAGTCTCTCTACCGGCTGTTGAAAGACCTTACTAGTGTCCACCGGGGCCCTGTTGACCACGGTGTCACAGATGGCTATCTCGGTCACTGACAGGGTGTCGGCAGGAGCTTTCTCCTTGCTCTCTTCAGCCAGACAAAGCCCGGGGAGCAAAAGCGAACAAAGAAATACTATCAAAGCCATCTCTTTTCTGCAGAACATAACTGCACCTCCTGTTAAATAGATTAAGGTTCCTTCTTCGTTAAAACTGCCACTGCTACAGCATGACTTTGGGTGTGGGAGAGGCTGAGCAGGATTCCTTTGCCTGTTGTGGCCTGAGCTGCCTTTCCCTTCAGCTTCACCTCCGGTTTTCCGTGATGAGTGTTGACTATTTCCACATCGGTCCAGTTGATCCCCATTTGGGGTCCGATTGCCTTGGATACGGCCTCTTTGGCGGCAAAGCGAGCGGCTAAAGAGGTGTATCTGCTCCTCTGGCCCAGACAGTACTCTATCTCTCTGGGAGTGAACACCCGCTTCAGAAACCTCTGTCCCCACCTCTGGACCGATTCTCGGATACGGTCAACCTCTACAATGTCAACGCCGATCGATTCAACCATCTCTCTTTCCGGGTGGTAGCTTGATAGCAGGAATTTCCATTTATTGGACGCAGATAAACGCAGATTGTCAAGACTATAAATA
>JAUWEO010000047.1 GCA_030608245.1 Candidatus Latescibacterota bacterium | reverse complement strand
AAAAAACACTTGCACTCCAGCAGCGATAATCCCACAGCCTAAGTAAAAGAGCAGAAAGCGGAGATGCCCCAAGACATCCTCAATGTTGTCGCCGAATATCCATAGGTACAGCATATTCCCGAAAAGGTGCAGAATCCCTCCGTGCACGAACATTGCAGTAAACGGAGTCAGGTAAAGTGGTACGACCGACTCTGGCCTCAGGTTCACAAAATGCGTGACTTCGTAGGGGATGAAGCCCATTTGTATCACGAAACGTCGGAATTCCGCTTGCCCTGCTGAAAGCTGATATAGGAAGACTAACGCATTTACCACCACAATACCAATAGTCACAAAGGGAAATCTTCGGACGCGGCAGTCATCTTTGAAAGGTATCATCTTAGATTCAAATAGCCCCTCTGGTGTAAAGTCGCTTTGTTCTCCTCACAAGCCAATTCTTACAATAAAGATGAATACTTGGTCAATAACTCTGTAATTTATACTACAAATGGACTGGTTGTCAACCTTTTTATCTGTGAAAACAAAGAAGAGCGATAAAAGTATCACCTATTGCTTTCGTTTTGCAGCAGCAGGGTTCAGGCTTATCCCTTATCCTGCCTATTCGTGTCTTAGTTTTGTGTATTGATATTACAGGAAATCGAGACATTACGATGTTAGAGCAAAGGATAAAGCACTTGCTTTTGTTCTCTTTTTTCGTTATATTCTTGTTAAATTCTCTGTGTCTCCGTGGTGGATTTTAGACTTCTTACAAAAGAAACAATGCTCCAAAATACAGGAGGGAAAGGATGAAACGGATTGCTCTATTCAGTGGGTTGCTTGTTTTGTGTTTAGCCCTTGGCTGTGCTCAAAACGAGCTGGAGAGTCAGACTAACCGTTGGTACAAGACCACGGGGAGAGAACTTATCCCAAAGACAGAAAAAGAGGGGATACTGAGGGCCCTGAGAGAAGCTGGCACCAACTGGCAACAGTTGGCCACTGCCTTGGAGGGGGTGACTCCAGAATGCCGGTCGGGGATGAGATATTTGCTGGTCAATATGCCTAACTACGACCTGCTGGCGATGAGGTCCGACATTCTCATCGAGAATGTCGAGTACGCCTACATTGCCAGGGAGAAACTCCCTTGGGGAAAGGCTATCCCTGAGGAGCTCTTCAGAACGGCAGTGCTGCCTTATCGATCTACTTCAGAGCCGATAGAGAAGTGGCGCCGGGATTTCTTCGAGCGGCTCTACCCTCTGGTCTGTGACTGCAAAAACACAGGAGAAGCCGCAGTGAAGGTCAACCAGTGGGCAGCATCAGTGGTGACTTACAAACCATCCACCTGGGTCCAGGGCCCTTACGAAATGCTCAAGAGCGGTTACGGCAGATGCGGGGAGCTGACTAACTTTTTAGTGGAAGCAGGCAGGGCAGTGTGTATTCCCACCAAGAGTGCCTACACCTCCTGGTGGCCTATGCGAGACGATAACCACGCCTGGCCAGAGATCTGGGATACCCAAGACCAAAGCTGGCATTTCATCGGAGCCGCCGAACCCGCACCCTTAGATCACACCTGGTTTGACAAAATCGTAAGGAAAACTGGAAAGGTCTATGCTAGAGAATTCAAACGGGCAGGAACCCCCAGGCGAGGGCGGCTACACGAGAGGAAGGACTTGACCGATGTGACCAAAAGATATGTAGATGCCGTAGGAACCCTGAGGGCCAAAGTGCTAAATGCCGGTAAGCCGGCAGCCAATGTCCAGGTAAGACTCTCCGTGTGGAACTTCAGCTCACTACGTCCCACCACCTCAGCCGTAACCGATCGCTCCGGCATTGCTGAGATAGAAATCGGGGTGGGCGCCTACCTGTTGACCGGTGGAACTCCAGGCCTTAACACCTGGGAGCTTGTCAGTGTGAACAAAGATGAGGTAAAAGAAGTCACCTTGGAGCTGACCGGACAGAAACGGGAAGAACTGGTGAAGATGCAGTAAAAAAGCGATTTTTAATGAAAGAAACGGAACTGCATCAGATATTGCATTGAGAGCTCCCCTAAGACCCTTCCAGAAGCATTTTTACGGTTCCCCTCACCTCTTCTGCTGTTATTAGATCCATACATTTCTGTCTTCCGCATCTGTACATACTCTCTCTGGTGCAGGGCGAGCAAGGAAAACTACTCTTGACTACAGCCGTGTGTTTCCCTTGCGGTCCCCATATCCGGGGATCGGAGGGTCCGAAAACAGCCACCGTAGGTGTGCCCACAGCAGAGGCGATGTGGGTAATTCCCGAGTCATTGCCTACGAAAACCCGGCATTTCTGCAAAAGGGCCGCCAGCTTGGTCAAGGGGAAATTCTCCAGCATTAGAGATTTTCTTGATTCCATCCCCTGCAGAACCTGGTGAACTGCCTTCTGGTCAGCGGGGCCGGATACCAGAAGCACCTGCATTCCCAGCTTCTCGATGGCCCAGTTGGCTACCTCGACAAAACCCTCTGGCCTCCACGCCTTCCGGGGACTGCCACTGCCGGCATGGACAGCCAAGACCCTGCCGAAGCCGTGTTCTCTCCAGAACTGGGAAGCGTATTCCCGATCGGCCTCAGTAAGGAAGAGTTTCGGCTCGGTCAGCCCTGCCTTCATTCCCCCGTGCGTCAGTTGAGAGAGTAGATAGCGGCTGTAGTGTTCGCTGCCTGATTGAGGAGGAAGGGGCACAATGGAAATCACTTTCTTCACCCCTGCCCGCCGCAGGTTGGCAGAGAACAGTCCGTCTGGGTCGCTGACCAGAGAGACGACCAGGTCAAAACTGGCAAAATACTGTGCCAGTTTCTCGGGAAGCATCCCATTCTGGACAAAGAGAGAGGCCATTCCAGACTGTTCCACAGAGCAGATCCGGTCGGCATAGTATCTGCCTTCCAAAAGCTCCAGCCGAGAACGGTATCCCATAACCTCAAGCCAAGATTGACGATAACACTTCCGCAGCACCATCAACAACGGCAAGCTGAGGACCAGATCCCCAATGCCTCCGGTGCGGATGACCAGGATATGTTCAATTGGACTGTGTTTCATCAACTTAAATGGCGATTCCTCAAAATTCAGCGAATGCGGAAGTGAAGCCTTCGCTGTGGTGAGAGAAAGTTCGGTTTATGACCTCAAAGGAACCTCAGGATGATATCAACGGCAGAAACCAGCCCTCCACAGAAGAGTTCTTACAGGTTCTCCCTGTTGAGAGAGGCCTTCCGGATTCGACATCCTTGAAGTCAAGAACAGGTCACATTACCAAAAGCAATTTGCCATTTGATAAAAATATGAATCTCCCAGCGGAAAGCAACACCTATTTTTCAACTCAATGCACTGCTGATCCTTGAGTCCTGCATTATTGTCCGCCGATTAAAATGGACTTGACGGAGTGAGATTTCCCCTTATATTATCAGTGGTCCACGGATGGAGCTGGCTGGAAAACTTCCCCGGAGGGCACTATGGCCTACCGAATTCCCGAAGAGACAATAGAAGAAATAAGAGAGAGAACCGACATCGTAGAACTTGTCTCCGAGTATGTTTCCCTCAAGAAAAGAGGCAAGAACTACTTCGGTCTGTGTCCTTTCCACCCGGAGAAAACCCCCTCTTTCTCTGTCAATCCGGAGAAACAGATATACCACTGTTTCGGATGCAAGACCGGGGGAAACGCCTTCTCTTTTCTGATCGAAACGCAGAAGATAAGCTTTCTGGAGGCGGTAAGGATTCTGGCAGAAAGGGCCGGGGTGAGTCTGCCCGAATCCAGAAGCGAGGGGAAGAAGGATAAGACAAATGATCTGCTTTATCAGGCTAATGAATTTGCTCAAAAGTACTTCCACCACCTTTTGTCAAAAGACAAACGGGCAGAAAAAGCCAGGACTTACCTGAAGGGCCGGCTGCTCTCTGAGAAAATCGTCCAGGAATTCGGTTTGGGCTATAGTCCGTCTGACTGGGATGGTCTGCTCAAAGTGGCCGCCCAGAGGTCTATCTCTGGGACGCTTTTAGAAAAAAGCGGCCTGGCTATAAAAAGAGATGATAGCGGATTCTACGATCGATTTCGTGACCGGATTATGTTTCCCATTCAAGACCGCAGCGGCAGGACGGTCGCCTTCGGCGCCCGAGCGTTAGAGGACTCACAGGAACCGAAGTACCTCAACTCTCCCGAGACCCCCATTTACCAGAAAAGTTTTGTCCTTTATGGATTGAGACAGGCCAGAGATGCTATCCGAAAGGCAGAACGGGCTATCGTGGTAGAGGGCTACACTGACTTGCTTCGGTTGGTGGAGGCAGGGATTGCCAATGTAGTGGCCTCCTCGGGAACAGCCCTGACCAAAGGGCAGGCAGGACTTCTCTGCCGTTACACCCATAGAGTTACCCTGGTTTACGATGCCGACCTGGCTGGCTCTGCTGCTGCTTTCAGAGGGATTGACACTCTTTTGGAGGCAGGCCTGGGGGTGAATGTCGTTTCACTGCCCAAGGGCTATGATCCGGACAGCTTTGTGCGAGAACGAGGTGGCGAAGCATTCCAGGACCTTCTGGGCCAAGCCAAGGAAATCCTGGATTATAAGCTGGAAACTATAGCAAAAACCCAGGACCTGACAACTGTGGAGGGGAAAAGAGAAGCAATTGCCCAGCTTGTGGAGACTGCCTCGAGGATTAAAGATGAGATCAAAAGGGACTTGATAGTGAGACAAATTGTCGAAAGACTCAACACCGACGAAAAAGCGGTTCACCGGGAAATGGCAAGACAGAAGAAGCGACAAAAAGCGGCCGACTGGGAGCAACAATCCCTGACAAAGGCAGAGACAGAACCTCAAGGTCCAGTGGTCCAAAGGGAGCTGCTACGGATTATGTTAGGCAGAAAAACTATTGCAGAGGAGGTAATGAAGGAACTGAACCCGGAAGATTTCTCTGCTGGAGGTTTTAGAGAGATTGCCGAGACCATCTTCGAGGTATGTCGGGCAGCCGGTGAACCTCAGGCCGCCGTCGTTATAGATCGCCTGCAAGAACCCTCATTAGCAAGTTTTGTGGCAAAACTAAGCACCGAGGGGTTAGATGAGAACTACATCGAAGAGTCCCTAACTGACTGCCTTCACCGGGTGAGAACCGATGGTATCTCTGAAAAGCTGAGTCAAATCAGAACAGAGATAGCCACAGCTCAGCGAGAAGGTGATGAGGGTCGGGTGGACGAATTAAATCGGCAGTATAATAATTTGGTGAAAGAAAAAGCGGAATTGGTGGTTCAAAAAACTTGACTTTTAACAGGAGGCTTTTTATATTTGATATTTACAGGGCCCATAGCTCAGGTGGTCAGAGCAGTCGACTCATAATCGACTGGTCCTAGGTTCGAGTCCTAGTGGGCCCACTCACTCTTTATTTCGTTTGTGATTGTGAGAATCTGAACCTAAAGAAAAGCCTCGCTTTATGCGAGGCTTTTTAAAAAATCCTGCAAAGGCAATGTTCACTTCCGAGAGAACCATTTATGCCACAGTGGTTGTCCGCCCGAACATCTCTTGCTTCCCCGTTCTAAGGGGCCTGTAATCCATGCCCGGAGCAGGATTCCCTCTCAAACAGTTTGGATTCCTCATCTGTTTTTACATCACCAATGCAGGATAATTCTAATCTAATACATTCCCTAAGTAAATGCAAGGATTTTTTAGGAAAAATTCGGGGTTCCTTACCTCAATAGGCTTCAATCAAGGTGAACTTGGCGATAATCAACTGAGCAATGGCCGGGTTTTCGGAGTTTTTACCCTATCCAATTGAATAATCTTCTGACAGATGAGGCCAGCACTGTAAACTGACAATTTCTTTCTCAAAAACCCAAGACCTGTGTAGCAGACAATAGGATAAGTCCATTCCAAAATCGCAAGCAAATAAGGAACAATGTCGTTATCAAACAGGGTAACAATATCGGCGTATTTTCTCATGCGACAAATCATCTCATATGCCTTCTCTACCATTGGATCAGAACCTTTGTATTTGAATAGTGGTTTCTCCCCGATTGAATTGGCTTCAGCTAATCCTGCTTCAAATTCCAAAAGCTCTTTCAAGTCATTTTCATTTTCCAGATGAGTCATTTCAATTTTAAATATCGGCTCAAGTCTGGCAAAGTCAGAAACAATATTCCGTGGCTTAGTCTCGGAGAAATCGATAACGTATATGTTTTCAATCTCATCAAGTAAGATGTTTTGCATATTGAGATCTCCGTGAGTTACGGATTCATACCAGAGTGTCGAGTTTTTCTTACGTTTTGGATATTCATATTTCAAGAAATGGTATGGATTAGGAAGCTCTATACCAAGTTCCTGGCAATACACGGTTTTTTTGTCGGCTGAAACTCCAAACTCTTTTTCAAAAGCACTAAATATCTCGGAGAACATAGATAGAGGATTATGTTCCTCATAAGGATACATAACTTCCCATTTAGGTTGTCCGTACCAAGGTTTGAGTATTTGAGTGAATATCCTGTCAAACAATGGTATCAACCTCTCGGTAGGTAACTTGCGATAATAATCAGTCAACCAAGTCAATTTGCTTTCTGGCCCATTAATACCAACAAAATTATAGCGTAATCCTCCCCAATTGCTATGATAAGTAGTGCCCATAATTGTCACGCTATTATTCAAGATGAACTTTTTGACAAAATTATGATAAGCACTTACTTCATTTTCTGTATTTCTTATCGAACCGATTTTCAAGATTGTGGGAAGTAACCTTCTGCCATCTTTGTCATAACTGGTTACTCTAAATGTTTTTGAGGTAAAACCACCATGTAATTGAGAAAGGACAATTCGTCCTGTTTCTGAATATATTCGTCGTACAATGATTTGCCATTCGTCTTTTAGCTCAGTTCCATCTTCCAGTTCGATTTTTAGTCTTTTTTCATCTGCAGAACGAATGGATTGGGGAAGATAAAACCAAATTTCGCCGTTTTTTATTTTGGAATGTGGATTAAAATGTGCAACTCCCTTGAGATTATCTAATCTCACTATAGAGCGAATATTATCATCTGGCTCCACGTCAATTGATGGAGTCGCTAATTCTGACAATATTACCCCATGTCCAAGAAAGAACCTGTTTCTATTTATGGGATATCTATCAATTCGTTCAATGAAATGAGAGATTGATTTATACTCTGATGATTCAAGAGATGTTTTATCTCCTGCGATTCCAATGATTATAACCGCTTTCTCTTCTGAGAATCTATCTTCACAATATTCATTATTTATCATATCTTTTTGGGTCTTGAAATGTGTATAAACTATTTCATCTGCCTCAGCCATAATTATCAACCCAACCAACGATGGGGATTCCCCTTTTTCGTCTGTCACCAAATCAAAAATGTCCACAATCAGGTCTTCCAAAGTGAAACTTGAACCGCTTTTCACTTCCAATACTCCTGCTGGTTTTCCGGAAAACCCAATAGCAGATAAAATATAAGCTTCTGCATCAGATGGTTTGTCTGTTATAAGAAAGTCAGAAAGGCAGTGGCCGTCAGCGGGGATAATACCGGCAAATGTTTCACCGGAAACAAATTCTCCGATAGCTTCGAAAGCTTGATTCTTTGAATGGCCAAGCCCAGCAATGCCAAAAGCGTATCCCAATTCTTGGAGATTTGTCCCTATGAGATTTTCGGCAGAGAGATCTCCTCTTGTAACTTTGTCAAATGATCCCCATAAATCAAGAATACAACCCTGATCAGATAACCATCGTAGTACATAGTCTCTATTATTGATTAAATATTGAGTTGAAGTTTTATCAGCGATTGTGGTCTCTTCAACTTGCTTCAATGCTTCTGAAAGTGAATCAGAAATACAAAACTGACCAAGCAGACCTGTAAGCTCCAAAACTTTTGTTAAATCAGACGATAATCCAACTAAAATCAGTCCACCCTCTCTCGATCGCAATGATTTTTCAACCTTTATTAATGATCTGATCCCTGCACTTGACAAATAATCAACATCTGAAAAATCAATAACCCAACGGTTGATTTCATCATTGATTTTCGTTGTTTCCTTATCAAATAAGGAAGCTCCATACCCATCGAAACGGCCTTTCAGGTTAAACACCGGTATTGAGCTTTCAAAAGTAATCCTTATTTCTAACATCAATTCCCCATATCTCTTGACGTCAATAGTTAATCCTGTCTATTTGTTTGTAGCTCAGATAGACAACAAGAGACTTTTTACCAGTCAATCGATACTTCTCTCTCAGCAGCAAACTCTCTTATCGAGCTTACTCTCTAATTACTGAGAATCATTTGCTGCCTCTACTGCCTCTTCCTGGGTGAGACAGATATGGAAAATGGAAGAAAAACCGGCAATGTCAAATACTTCCTTGATATAATCTTTCATGGAGCAGAGTACGATTGCTCCATTGACTTTCTTCAATTCCTTTGCCACCAAAAGGAACACCCGCAGGCCGGAGCTGCTGATATAGTCTAACTGGGAAAAATCAACCACAAATAGCTTCTCGCCTTTGCTTGTCAATCCCAGGAGTTTCTCCTCCAGTTCATTTGATGTGCTGGCGTCCAACCTTCCCTTTAACCCAAGAACAGCCACATCTCCTCTTTTGCTCTCTGTGATTTTCATTCTTATCCCTCCTTAGAAAACCGGTTTTCTTGTGCTTGTCCACAATGCCTTTAATCACCCACTGTATTTTTCTTCATCACAAGAATATTTTTCCCCCCTTGTTGTTTATACTCCAATTCATCCATTAATTTTCGAGTCAGATAAATCCCCAATCCTCCCACTGGCCTTTCCTCGAGTGTTTTTTCCAAGTCCGGTTCCGGAACCTCTAATGGGTTAAACGGTTGGCCATCGTCTTCCACCACCGCTGTTAATTCCCCATTTTCTAAGCAAATACGGATGATTATCTGGTGTTCATTGCTATCTTGGTACCCATAAGAGATAACATTAGTCAAAACTTCCTCTAAGGCCAAGTTCAGATCAAATAAGACCCTGGAAGGCAAATGGTTACGCTTTGCGAATTCAGTCACGATTTGACTTAGTCTCTCGATTTCGGAGAGGTCATTCTTGAGTTTAACGCATATTTTCTCGCTCATCATCACCTCGATATTATCCATAGGTCCCAATGTCCTGGGGGAGCAGAACTAAACTCTGCCCGTTGATCTCTACTGAAAACTTCATTCGTCTGCACGCTTCTCTAAAATCATCATAGTGATATCGTCTGCTTGTGACATTCCTTGGGAAAATGTTTCGAGTTTTTGCATTACGCCCTCAACCAATCCCTGAATAGATTTTCCCTGCAGGGCTGTTACTTCTTTTATTAATCTTTCTTCTGAAAACAATTCTTCCTTTTTGTTCACAGCCTCTGTGACGCCATCAGTATACATAAAAAGGGAATCGCCAGGCTGTAAGACCAACCTTTCTGTCTCAAAGGTCATATTCTCCATAACGCCTATGGCAATTCCGCCAGACCCTTTCAGGAAAATGACCTCCCTCCCCTGGCGGATCACTAACGGGGGATTGTGTCCACCGTTTGTGTAAAAAACTTCGCCTGTTTTCACATTCAAAATACCACAAAAGATAGTCACAAACATACAGGAATCATTGTCAACGGAGAGTTCGTTGTTGGCTCTGCTCAGAATTTCATCAGGAGTAATGCCGATGTTGATTTTTGCCTTGATAAGCGTTTTGGTTACAGCCATAAACAGCGCCGCAGGCACGCCCTTTCCAGAAACATCACCGATAGTAAAACAGAGATGGTTATCATCTAT
>JAUWEO010000076.1 GCA_030608245.1 Candidatus Latescibacterota bacterium | reverse complement strand
GGATAACCATTGTATGCGGAGACTCTCACACCTGTACCCACGGAGCTTTAGGGGCTTTTGCCGCCGGCGTGGGAAGCACCGATCTGGCGGCAGCGATCTATTCCGGGGAGCTCTGGTTTAGAATTCCACACAGTATTAAATTTGTGATCACCGGCAGACTCCGGAAAGGTGTTTACTCAAAAGATATCATACTTCAGATTATCAGCAAGATTGGTGTAGATGGGGCGTTATATCAGGCTATGGAGTTCACCGGCCCGGTAATAGAGGAACTTTCCGTAGAGGCCAGGATGACAATCACCAATATGGCGGTGGAGGCAGGTGCTAAGACAGGCATTATTGGTCCCGACCGAAAAACCTTTGATTATATCAGGGCCCGGAGTGACAGGGAGTTCGAGCCTTTTTACTCAGACCCGGATGCGGAGTATTCCCAGGTAGTTGAAATAGATGTCACCGAGTTGGAACCGATGGTTGCCTTTCCCCATCTGCCTTCCCACGGGCATCCAGTCTCCGAGATCGAGCAGATAAAGATTGATCAGGCCTATCTGGGTTCCTGCACTAATGGCAGGATAGAGGACCTGCGGATTGCAGCGCAGATTCTTAAGGGTAAGAAGACTGTCTCTGGGCTGCGGATGATTGTGGTGCCGGCAACCACTCAGGTGTGGAGGCAAGCGATGGAGGAGGGATTGTTTAGTATATTCAGCGA
Organism: Candidatus Latescibacterota bacterium; assembly: GCA_030608245.1. Classification (GTDB taxonomy): domain Bacteria; phylum Latescibacterota; class MVCY01; order MVCY01; family MVCY01; genus MVCY01. The sequence continues at coordinate 7,373 of JAUWEO010000076.1, read as the reverse complement.
TGCCGGCTGTGCCATTTCCACCCCTACTTGTGGTGCTTGCTTAGGGGGCCATATGGGAGTTTTGGCCGAGGGCGAACGGTGTATCTCCAGCACTAACCGGAATTTCGTAGGAAGAATGGGCCACCCCAAGTCTGAGGTCTACTTAGCCAGCCCAGCTACTGTAGCCGCCTCGGCAATAAGAGGGTTCATCGCTGACCCCAGGGAGGTGTTTGAGTAGACTCGGTATTGCGAATATAGAGTAGGAGTCGGGCAACCTTCGTCTAACACAAAGAGACATAGGCTTCCGTTCGGCAAAGGGCGATGTGGATCTGGCCTCGACTACGGGAGAGAACTTGGAGCTTGATTTAAGTGGTCCCTATCTGCTGATAACGGCGGGAGCCAGATTTTGAACACTTCAACACCATAGAACAATTCTTTTACGAGCTTCACTGGTCAAAGGAGACCAAGCAATGAAGGGTTATGCACATGTTTACAGGCGTGCTCACATTAACACCGACGAGATCATCCCTGCCCGGTATTTGAACACCGACGATGAGGCAGAACTGGCCCGGCATGCTATGGAAGATATTGACCCGGAGTTCGTCAAAAAAGTCAAATCAGGCGATTTCCTGATTACTTCTGACGACTTCGGCTGTGGCTCAAGTAGGGAACACGCCGTCTGGGCCTTGCGGGGTGCTGGGATAAGGGCAGTCATAGCCAACAGCTTTGCCCGCATTTTTTTCCGTAATGCCATCGATAACGGGTTTTTGGCGCTTGAGTGTCAGGGACTTGCAGACAGAGTTTCCGACGGCGACCAGTTGGAGATAGATCTCAAGGCAGGGGTGATCCAGAACTGTACTGAGGGAAAGAGCTATCGGTTTGTGCCGCTGCCGGATTTCGCCTTGGAGATGCTTGAAGCAGGAGGATTGTTGGAGTACATTCGCCAGAGAGAAGTGGAACCAGATTAGCAAAACAGCGGAACAACGGAGTTCAGTGCTGTTCTGTGTTTTTCAGTGTTCAGTTCTTTCAGACCTGGGGGGTGGAAATTGGTGGTGCCCAGAATAGATGCACAAAAAGCAGCAGACCGATAGAAAGGAGCATCTATGGCCCAAGTGGGTAGAGACCGCTGGATGAACCGGGCGGCCTTTACTATGGCTGCTATCGGTTCGGCTGTCGGATTGGGAAATGTGTGGCGGTTCCCATTTGTCGCCTATCAAAACGGAGGTGGGGCATTCTTAATCCCCTATTTAGTTGCCCTTTTGACAGCGGGTATCCCCCTGATGATCTTGGAATATGGGTTAGGGCAGAAGATGCAGGGCTCTGCCCCCCACTCCTTCGCCAAGGTAGGGAAAAGATGGGAATGGCTTGGCTGGTGGGCGATTTTGATTGGTTTTATTATCGTGGTCTACTATGCGGTGGTGATGGCCTGGTGCTGGAATTATCTTTACTATTCTGTCTTTTTGCCCTGGAAGGGACAGCCCCAGGATTTCTTCTACCACAGGGTCCTCCGACTAACCGATGGACCAGGGGAACTGGGCGGCATCCGATGGCCAGTGGTGTTGGGTCTTGTGCTCACCTGGGTCAGTATCATCTGGATTGTGCGGCACGGGGTACGAAGGGTAGGGAAAGTGGTGATGGTCACTGTGCCTGTGCCGGTCATTCTGATTGCTGTTTTTGTGGTGCGGGGACTGACACTGCCCGGAGCTATGGAGGGCATTAAATACTACCTTACGCCGGATTTCTCAAAGCTGCTTGAACCCAGGGTATGGATGGCAGCTTACGGTCAAATATTCTTCTCCTTGAGTCTGGGCTTTGGAATTCTGATTGCCTACGCGAGCTATCTGCCCAGGCGGTCGGATGTGAACAACAACGCCTTGATCACCTCCTTTGCTAACTGTGGGACCAGCTATTTTGCCGGATTTGCCGTCTTCAGCATCCTCGGTTACTTCGCCCAGATCACCGGGATGGGGGTGCAGAAAGTGGTGGCAGGTGGACCGGGATTGGCTTTCGTCACCTACCCGCAGGCGATATCACTCCTACCCGGAGTTCCCTCCCTGTTCGGGGTGTTGTTTTTTCTCACCCTGTTGACTTTGGGTATTGACTCGGCTTTCTCCTTAGTGGAGGCAGCAGTGGCAGCCATACGAGACAAGTGGGGCCTGAGTCAGAGCAGGGCCACCTGGACTGTCTCTTTGCCTGCTTTTGTCTTGGGGTTGATATTCACCACTGGAGCCGGGCTTTACTGGCTGGATATCGTAGATCACTTCGTCAACAATTTCGGCCTGGTGGCTATAGGGTTTGTGGAGGCGGTGGTTATCGCTTATCTGTTCGGAACCGAGCGGTTTCGAAACTATGTGAATCGCCATTCAGAGGTCAAGATCGGCCGCTGGTGGGACCTCTGCGTGAAATTCCTGATTCCCCTGCTCTTAGGGGTGATTATATTCTGGTCTCTGATCGAGGAGCTCAGAAAGCCATACGGCGACTATCCCCAGTGGGCGTTGATTGTGGGGGGGTGGCTGGTAGTTGTCCTGGCGGTCAATCTTGGCGTTCTGCTAATGGATAAGAAAGCGTTCCTCAAGTTCTCACTGCCTGTGTCGCTGGCAGTGGGCTTGGTTGCCCTGCTGGTTAACCTCACCCCTCCAATGTGGGTGATGTTCATCATAACTGCGGCCGTGCTTTATGGAGGATTGGCACTGAGCCTTCATATCGCTCACAGAAAACATGAGGTGTGGCTGGATATAGAGGATGAAGCTGAGTAAAACTACTGCTATATTCAAGTAGCCAAGAAAAAGCACGCTTAAGATACATAATAATATAGAGATAATTTTGCATCCCCATTGGTAAATTACACTATCCAGTAGAAATGGAGGTTTAGATTGCACAGAATAGCCGTAATCCCAGGAGATGGCACCGGCCCGGAGGTTGTTGCCGAAGGGCTGAAGACCCTTGAGTCCGTGGGTCAGAAAGTCGGATTCAAATACGAGACGACAAGCTTCGACTTCGGGGGTGACAGATACCTAAGGACGGGTGAGGTGCTGCCAGATTCAGCGATCGAGGAGTTGAGACAATTTGATGCCATCTATCTGGGGGCAATTGGCCATCCCGATGTCAAGCCCGGGATATTGGAGAAGGGCATTCTGTTAAAACTCCGGTTTGCGCTGGATCAGTACATTAACCTGCGTCCGGTTAAGCTCTACCCCGGAGTGTGGACCCCTCTGCGAGACAAAGGGCCTGAGGATATAGATTTTGTAGTGGTAAGAGAGAATACCGAGGGGCTTTACTCCGGTGCCGGTGGGATACTCAAGAAAGACACCCCAGATGAGGTAGCGGTTCAAGAGTCAATCAACACCCGTAAGGGGGTGGAAAGATGTCTCCGCTATGCCTTCGGGTTCTGCCGTCAGAGGGACAAAGGGAAGACTCTCACCCTGTGCGGTAAAACTAATGTCCTCACCTACGCCTTTGATCTGTGGGAGAGAACCTTTCACGAAATAGGCGAGAGGGATTACCCCGACATAAAGCGGGAATACGCCCATGTGGACGCCACCTGTATGTGGATGGTGAAAAATCCGGAATGGTTTGATGTCATCGTCACCGACAATATGTTCGGTGATATCATCACCGACTTAGGGGCCATAATTCAGGGGGGGATGGGGATCGCTGCCGGAGGCAATATAAATCCCGAGGGGACCTCGATGTTTGAACCTATCGGCGGTTCTGCCCCCAAGTATACCGGTAAGGGAGTGATAAACCCGATGGCCGCCATCTCTGCCTGTCAGATGATGTTAGAGGTACTGGGTGAGAAAAAAGCAGCCCAGATTTTAGAGAAGGCGATCGTGGAAGTGGTGAGCACAAAACTCAAGAGTATGTCCGCCGGTAAGATGGGCTACTCCACCTCCCAGGTGGGCGATCTGGTGGCAGAGGCAGTGGAGAAAGCAGAGGGGAAGCAGGGGTGAGAGGGAGAAGGGGAGTTACATCTTGGAGCTGTGAACCGGCGTTAATGTAGAGACTACCCGCCGGGTCGTCTCTACGATATTGTCGTCTTTGCTATTCAACGACCCCATTTTTCGACGGAATCTGGTGCATGGCCAATCACTCCTCTTCGCTGGGCACTCTGCACTTTTGTGGGAATCTCGAGGTTATGCAAAGAAGACTTACCCAAAAAATCCTTGTGGGCAATGTCCCCATAGGCGGTGGTGCCCCGGTGACGGTGCAGTCGATGACCAACACCGACACCAGGGATGTAAAGGCAACGGTGTGTCAAATTCACCGCTTAGAGGAAGCAGGCTGTGAGATCGTCAGAGTGGCGGTGCCTGACCAGGCTGCCGCTAAGGCACTCGCCCAGATCAAACGCCAGATAGCCATCCCCCTGGTGGCGGATATCCACTTCGACTATCGCTTGGCCCTCTCCGCTGTGGAGGCTAGAGTAGACAAACTGCGCATTAATCCTGGCAATATCGGCTCACAGGAAAGGATAGAGGCAGTAGTAAAAGCCGCCAGCGAGAGGAAGATCCCTATCAGAATCGGAGTTAACTCCGGTTCTCTGGAGAAGGAACTTCTGCAGAAATACGGCTGGCCCACCGCTGAGGCTGTGGTGGAAAGCGCCCTGAGACATGTGGCTATCTTAGAAAAGCTGGGGTTCGAGGAGATAGTTATCTCTCTTAAAAGCTCCGATGTGCCAGTAACTATTCGGGCTTATGAGCTGATCTCTGAGAAGGTGAGCTATCCCTTGCATCTGGGAATCACCGAGGCGGGCACTTTGAAAACGGGCAGCATAAGATCGGCAGTGGGCATTGGGACAGTGCTTGCCCAGGGAATCGGCGATACCATTCGGGTCTCGCTCACCAGTGACCCGGTGGAAGAGGTGGAGGTGGGCTTTGAAATCTTGAAATCGTTGGGATTGAGGCGACGAGGTCCTACAGTTATCTCCTGCCCCACTTGCGGCCGGGCCCAGATCGACTTGATCCCGTTGGCCGAAGAGGTGGAGCGCAGGGTGAAGAGTATAGAAAAACCGCTCAAGATCGCCGTGATGGGCTGTGTAGTCAACGGTCCGGGGGAAGCTAAACAGGCCGATTTTGGCATCGCCGGCGGAAAAGGAGATGGATTGGTGTTCAAACACGGCAAGGTGATAAAGAAGGTGAAGGAAACCCAGCTTGTAGATGCCCTATTGGAGGAAATCGAGAAGGAATACTGAAAAAGACAAACCTCCCGCAGGTTCCGAACCTGCGGGAGGTTGAGGCTGAAGGAATACTAAATAACCGAGGTCTAAGGAGGTGGTATGGCGCATATTATTCCCTTCCGGGCAATGTTGTATGATGAAGAAAAGGTAGGAGGGCTGGACTCAGTCGTGGCTCCCCCCTGGGATGTGATCTCCCCTGAATTGCAGGAGGAGCTTTATCGGCGGAGTCAGTTGAATGCCGTCAGGCTGATCTTTGGTAAACAGCTCCCTGGGGATAATGAACGGGAGAACCGGGACACAAGAGCTAATATGTTCTGGAAAAAGTGGCTGCAGGAGCGAGTCTTGGTGCAAGATGCCCAGCCAGCGATATATGTATGCCGGGAAACCTACAGTCTCCCTACCGGGGAGAAGAAAGCCCGCTGGGGATTTATCGCCCTGATCCGCTTAGAGGAATTCGCCTCTGGTGTAATCCATCCCCACGAAAACACCATAGCCAGGGCGAAAACAGACCGAATGGGCCTTATTCGCAACTGTAAGGCCAACTTCAGTCCCATCTTATCCCTTTACTCGGATCCAGAACTAACTATAGAAGGAACAGTAATGCCCCGTATTGGAGACAGTCCGAATATCATGGTTACTAATCCCGATGGGGTGAAGCGAGAGATCTACAGGGTTACTCAACCAGAGCTGATCGAGCAAGTGACAGAGAAAATGGAACAGAAGGTGGTCTTTATCGCCGATGGGCATCACCGCTACGAGACAGCTTTAGCCTTTCGGGACGAGATGCGCCGCAAATATCCGGGACAAACAGACGGCTGGGACTATGTTCTTATGTATTTCACCAACCTCTGTAACTCTGGCCTCACGATTCTACCTGTGCATCGGGTGCTTAAGGGAATCGCCCAATTTGACCTGGAGAAGTTCTTGTCCCGGACAGAGGAGTTTTTCTCCTTTGAGTCCCTCGAATACCCACCGCAGAATATGTTGAATCGATTGCAAGATGAAGAAGGAGGAACCTTCGGCCTTTATGCTTCGGATAGATTCTTTCTGTTTAAACTGAAGGATCAAAACCTGGTGGATGAATTTGTGACCGAGCCCAAATCAGCCCAGTGGAGGAGATTAGATGTGGCGATGCTGCACTCGCTGGTGATCCGACATATTCTCGGGATACAACCTACTAATACAGAGATTCTCTACTCCGCCGATGCTCAGAAGGTGGTCAGCCTGGTAGAAGAGGGGCAGTATCAATTGGCATTGTTCCTCAGGGCAATAACGGTGGAGCAATTAGAGGCGGTGGCCGGTCAGGGCGAGAGAATGCCGCCTAAGTCGACTTATTTTTATCCCAAGGTCCCCAGCGGTCTGGTGATGAATAAGATATCCTGAGGCAGTTCAACAAGCAGCAGAGGAGCAAGGGAGCAGAGGAGCAGAGGAGCAACTTCGAACTTCCCACTTGTTTCCTGTAGGAGGGGTCTCCAGGCCCCGACTTAAACACACCCTTATGGAAAACCACGGGGCGTTTTTACACCAGAGTCCCTATTTTTTTCTTGACATTTGCTGGTTTGGAGACTAAGTTTTATAAATTCGGTCCAGACCTAAAATAGAACAAGACAAAGATACTGTAAATTCATAACTTAAAAAGAGGAAAAGACCATAAAAATATGAACAACAAAAAGCTATACTTAGGTATTGACATTGGCTCGGTCAGTGTAGACACGGTGGTCTTAGATCGGGGAGGAAAGATTTTAGAGGACCACTACGACAGAATTGCTGGACAGCCGCTGAGGGCAGTGCTGAGGGTGCTGCGGGATATATTCACCCGGCATTCACCCGAACAGATAGCCGGTGTAGCTACCACCGGTTCAGGAGGGAAACTGATCGCCTCTCTGTTAGGGGGCGATTTTGTCAACGAGGTAATTGCCCAGGCTAAGGCCGTCGCCCGGCTTTACCCGAAGGTGAAGACTGTCATCGAGATGGGAGGGCAAGACTCTAAACTTCTGCTTATGATCAGGGATGGAGGTTCTGAGGAGCCGCGATTGGAGGATTTTGCTGTGAGCAGCGCTTGTGCCGCTGGCACCGGTTCGTTCCTTGATCAACAGGCAAGCCGACTTAAGCTTTCCATCGAAGAGTTCGGACAGATAGCCCTGAAATCCGAAACCCCTCCCAGGATTGCCGGACGCTGCAGCGTGTTTGCTAAAACGGATATGATCCACCTGCAGCAGAT
>JAUWEO010000089.1 GCA_030608245.1 Candidatus Latescibacterota bacterium | reverse complement strand
ATAGATTACCTGTTCACCGTAGGAAAGTTGTCGAAGCTAACCTGTCAAAAGGCGGCCGGTCTGGGAATGGCCGGAAAAGCGAGACACTTCCCAGATAACCAGGAGATTTCGCAGTGGCTTTCTCAGTCAGTTAGAGAAGGGGACGTCATTCTAATCAAAGGCTCCCGGAGACTCAGAATGGAACAAATTATCGAAAATATGAGCTAAAAGGGAAGGGATATGTTTTATTACCTCTTTTACAAACAACTGTTGAAATATTTTTCTGGTTTTAACATATTCAGATACATAACCTTCAGAGCAGCCTATGCAGCCATAACCGCCCTGCTTATAAGCTTTGTCCTTGGGCCTTGGATTATTGGCAAACTGAAAAATCGGCAACTGTGTGAGCAGATCAACGACTATTTGCCAAAGGAGCATCGTTCTAAGCAGGGAACTCCCACGATGGGAGGAATCCTCATTCTTCTGGCAGTCATTGTTCCCACGCTCCTGTGGGCAGATCTGTCTAATCGATATGTGCTGTTGATTCTCCTCTCTACGGTCTGGATGGGCACAGTGGGCCTTGTTGACGACTACCTTAAGACGATCAAGAAGGTGCCTAAGGGATTGGTGGGCAGATACAAACTCATAGGGCAGATTGGCTTGGGTTTGATCGTTGGACTTATTCTCTATTCTTACCCAGTTTCTGAGCAATTGGCAACCAAGACAAACCTCACCTTTCTAAAGAATTATCTCATTGATTTCCGGTGGTTCTATATCCCCTTAGTGATTCTTGTGGTCACAGCAACTTCCAATGCGGTGAATTTGACTGATGGACTGGATGGGTTAGCAATCGGGATAGTGGGTATTGCCATAGCAGCATATGCTGCTATTAGCTATGTGACCGGTCACAGTATCTTCAGCCATTACCTGAATATTCTGTATCTGCCCGGAGTAGGGGAGCTGACGGTATTCTGTCTCTCTGTCTTGGGAGCTTGCCTGGGGTTTTTGTGGTACAACGCCCATCCTGCCCAGGTATTTATGGGTGACACAGGTGCCCTGGCCTTAGGAGGGTCTCTGGGTATCGTAGCTGTCTTAGTGAAACAAGAGTTACTGTTGGTGGTTATCGGAGGGGTCTTGGTGATCGAGGTGCTCTCGGTCATAATCCAGGTCTGCTCCTTTAAGTGGCGAGGGGAAAGGGTTTTCCTTATGGCACCCATTCACCATCATTTTGAACTGAAAGGGTGGAGAGAATCTAAGATTGTTATCCGTTTCTGGATCCTGGGGCTGCTTTTTGCCCTGTTGAGTTTGAGCACGCTCAAAATCAGATAAGACCAGTGAGGCTTTTCCTTGTTGTCCGCAAGGGGGAAAAAGTGAAGGAGAATTCCATAGATTTCATACTGCTGACTGCCACTATCCTGTTGGTGGGAATAGGGATGGTAATGATTTACAGCTCCAGCTCGGTGCTTTCCGAGGTGAAGCATCAAGACAGCAGTTTCTTTTTGAAAAAGCACCTGATGGTGCTTGTGCTGGGAACAGCGGTGATGGTCCTGGCTGCACTTACCGACTACAGTAAGCTTTCCGGTAAGGTAGCACAACTTCTTTTGGTGACTGGATTTATTCTCCTGGTAGTTGTTCTGAAGCCCAAGTTCACAGGTCAGCCTCAGATGGTCTGCCGGTGGATTCCTATTTGGAAATTCAACTTTCAACCATCGGAGTTTATGAAGCTTGCGTTAATAGTCTATATGGCTGATTCTCTGACAAGACGCCAGGATCAGATAGAGAATTTTGTCTGGGGGTTCCTGCCCCATCTGCTAATTCTCCTTATGGTTGCCGGGTTAATCATCGTGGAACCGGCTTTAGGCACCACTGTCGCTATTATGATAATAATCACGGCCATGTTCTTCCTAGCCGGGGTGAGACTTTCTCATTTAGGGGGACTTGCACTGGCAGCGCTTCCCATTATCTATTTTTCCATATCGCATGTGAGTTACAGGCTAGCCAGGGTGAAAGCGTTTTTACGTCCAGAGGAAAATCTTCAAGGCATAAATTATCAGACATACCAATCGCTTCTGGCTCTGGGAAGTGGGGGTTTGCGAGGAGTGGGGTTGGGCCACAGCAGGCAGAAATTTCTTTTCCTGCCTGCACCTCATACTGATTTTATCTATTCGATAATAGGAGAAGAAGGGGGATTTATCGGAGCGGTGGTTGTTCTCTGCTTGTTTCTGATCTTTATCTGGCGGGGACTGAGAATCGCCCACAGAGCTCCAGACCTTCACGGTTTTCTTCTTGCTTCTGGACTGACCATTATGATTGCCACCTATACTGCCGTCAACATTGGGGTGGCGATGGGAGTTTGCCCCACCACGGGATTACCATTGCCGTTCATAAGCTATGGAGGATCTTCCCTGGTTCTATCCCTGGCAAGCACGGGGATATTGCTCAGTATTTCCAGGGAAGAAGGACAGGTATGGCGAGGTTAAGAGTGCTATTTGCTGCCGGGGGGACAGGAGGGCACATATTTCCTGCTATTGCTATCGCCGATGAAGTAAAAGGCAGATATCCCGGAGCAGAGATACTATTCGTGGGTACACGCCGGAAGATTGGAGCTCGGCTGATCTCTCAGGCAGGGTATAGGCTTAAGACTATAACTGCGTGGAGTTTGCCCCGAAGACTTTCCTTGCGTACCCTCATATTCCCAGCGGTGTTGGTGCTGGGAATCCTGCAAGCAGCTTGGATAATGCTTGGTTTTCGTCCCCGAGTGGCTATGGGAACGGGAGGATATGCCAGTGGGCCGGTGTTAGTTACTGCCTGGGTCCTGGGCATACCAGTAGTTATTCAGGAACAGAACCTGCTGCCCGGAGAGACCACCAGAGTCTTGACTATGATCGCTCGGCAAGTCAATGTGAGTTTTGAACAGTCAAAGAAATATTTCTCCAGCCATCGCAATTTGGTGGTATCCGGCAATCCCACTAGAAAAGAGATAGGAACAGTCACAAGATCCAAAGCGCTAAAGAAATTAGGCTTGGACAGTTCCAAGAAAACCTTATTTGTCTTTGGGGGTAGTCAGGGAGCCAGCAGGATTAATCAGGCATTGCTGGAGGCATTGGGGGAGCTTTCCCGGGCCAACCACCTCCAGATTCTTTGGCAGACGGGCAACAGAGATTACCCCGAGGTGGAGAGAAAAACGGCTTCTATTACTTTACCGATTACTCTATGGAATTTTATTGATGATATGGCCTCTGCCTTAGGGGCGGCAGATTTGGTCATATCCAGATCAGGGGCTACAACCATCGCAGAGCTGACTAAGTGCGGGTTGCCTTCGATCTTAATTCCCTATCCTTATGCTACTACGGGACATCAGGAGGAGAATGCCCGGCTGTTGCTTGAAGCCGGGGCTTGTTATCTAATTTTAGATAAGGATTTGAACGGCAGATCCTTAACTGCCGTTGTTGTGGAAATGCTAAGTGACAAAAGAAGGCTCCAACAGATGGCCGAGAATAGCAGAAAATTAGCCCGACCCAAAGCCGCAGAGCTTATTGTCGACACAATGATAAACAATCGGCTAATATAACTTGACTTTGTTAAATAACAGTAAGATGAGAAAATTATCGCATTGATTAGAACAGATTTGATTCCTTCGTAAAGAGTCCCGACATTCATTTCCAACGCAAAGACGCCAAGACGCAAAGAAAGAAGATATTCTTCAATAATCAAATAATTCTCTTTCTTATTTTCTCTCTGCGTCTTTGCGTCTCTGCGTTAGATTTTAGATTTTTTACGAGTCAATCAGATCTAAGAAAGCAGAGATCTGGTTTAATCTGTCTAAATCTATCCAGAAAATCCTATTGAAGAAAACAATGCTGAGGCGGATCAGAAATATTCATTTTGTAGGCATCGGTGGCATCGGAATGAGCGGAATTGCTGAGGTGCTCCATAACCTCGGCCAGCGAGTGACCGGCTCTGACCTAAAGAAGACCTCTATCACAGACCATTTAGAGTCCTTAGGCATTAGAATCACCGAAGGCCATAGTCCGGAGAATGTTGAGGAAGCACAGGTGGTGATCTACTCCTCAGCAGTTGAACCCTCTAACCCCGAGCTGGTGAGGGCCAAAGAAACAAATATCCCGATAATCCGGCGTGCCGAGATGTTAGGAGAGTTAATGCGGATGAAGTACGGCATTGGCATATCTGGCACTCACGGTAAGACCACTACTGCCTGGATGACAGGGCGTGTATTAACTGAAGGGGGACTAGATCCCACCATTATTGTGGGTGGACGTATCCGTAGCTTGGGGACGAACGCAAAGCTGGGGCATAGCGAATTCTTGGTGACCGAGGCCGATGAATTCGACCGTTCTTTCCTCCAGCTCATTCCCACCGTGGCAGTGGTGACTAATATTGAGACCGAACACCTGGACTGTTACAAGGACTTGGCTCAAATCAAGGCGGCATTCCTGGAGTTTGTCAACCGAGTGCCTTTCTATGGAACAGTGATCCTGTGCCTTGACGAACCAGGCCTTCAGTCCATTATTCCTGAGGTCAAGAAACCTTTGGTCACCTATGGCCTCGGTCTAGACGCCACTGTTCAGGCCAGCCGGATCCGTTTTCGGGGCTTCTCTTCCAGCTTCAACCTCTGTTATCGAGGAGAGGAGCTTGGAGATATTCAGTTGCAGGTTCCGGGTGTTCACAACATCAAGAATGCCTTAGCTGCAGCCGCTGTAGGTCTGGAACTGGAGATAGAATTCGAGAAGATCAAGAAAGCCTTAGAGGAGTTCAGCGGGGTACATCGGAGATTCGAGATAAAAGGCACCGTCAGAGGAATAACTGTGGTGGATGACTATGCCCACCATCCTACTGAGATTGCCGCGAGCTTAAAAGCGGCAAGGGATGGGTGGAGCAAACGGATTGTCGCTGTTTTTCAGCCGCATCTTTTCAGCCGCACCCGGGATTTCCACCGGGATTTCGGCCGTGTCTTATCCGCCTCTGATTTAATGGTGGTCACGGACATCTACCCAGCCAGAGAAACTCCTATCCCCGGGGTAAGCGGAGAATTAGTAGCCATTGCTGCCAGAGAATCTGGCCACCAGGCCGTCAGTTATGTACCCGAGAGGGAGAGAATTGCAAAGCATCTGCTCCAAATCGTCCGGCCGGGAGATCTGATTATGACTTTCGGCGCGGGCGATATTTGGAAAACAGCAGAGGAGTTTCTCAAACTGTTGAAGAAAGGCTAAGATGAGCAAATCTGCCTTTCAAAGGGAACTGGAGAGGATTTGCCGGGGCAAGGTGTTATTTGGTGAGTTACTGTCGGAGCATACTTCTTTTGGCATTGGAGGTCCGGCTGAGGCCCTCGTCTGCCCTGCCGAGATAGCCGATTTACAGCAAGTCCTTATCCTGGCCAAAAGAGAGACAAAACCTATCTTTGTGATCGGCAGGGGTACAAATCTGCTGGTGAGTGACGCCGGAGTGCCGGGGCTGGTACTCCGAATCAACCAAGCCTGCTCAGAAATTAACACCTCTGACGGACGAATATCTGCAGGGGCAGGTCTGGAACTGCCTCGATTGCTCCAGTTCTGTCTTCAGCAAGGATTGGGGGGATTGGAGTTCGCTGCCGGGATTCCAGGGACCGTAGGAGGGGCAGTAAAGGGCAACGCCGGTATCCTCAGAGCAGGAATATCCGATCCACTGCTTGAGGTAAATACTCTTAATGTTAATTCGATTGAATTTACGAGTCTCAAGAAGGACCAAATTATTTTTGAATACCGCCGAAGCAATCTGCCAAAGGACCTTATCCTAACGGTGGTCACCTTCCAGTTTTACCCAGAAGACCCGGTGAATGTGAAGACGAGGATAGAAGACTATCTCAAGACAAGACTGACATCGCAGCCAGTAGGGAAAAAATGTGCTGGTTGTGTCTTCAAGAATCCTGTTGGCTATTCAGCCGGACAGTTGATCGAACAGGCAGGCTGTAAAGGGATGAGCTGTGGAGACGCCGTGGTCTCAGAGCTGCACGCCAATTTCATCATAAATCGCGGCAAGGCCAAGGCCAGCGATGTTCAAAAGCTGATCGAGAAGATAGGAGAGCGAGTGAGGAATGCCACCGGAATTGACTTGGAACTGGAAATAGAGATTGTCGGGCAATAGAGAAGATTGACTGTAATTCCATATAATCTGCAAAATTACTGAATTCAGCTAAGGTCTGTTAAATGATATCTCTGAAGAGCAGAAGACTATTGAAAGATATTGTGAGCCTGATCGTCCTTGTTTGTCTTGCTTTAGGTGCAAAGATCGCATTCGGGAAAGTCCGCTCTCTGCTGGAATCGGCGGCGTTGTTCCGGGTGGCCGAGATCAGGATTGATGGGGTTAATATTACTAATAAAAAAGGGGTCTTAGCGCTCTCCCAGTTGAGAGAGGGAGAGAATATTTTCGAGATAAACCTAAAGCAAACTGTAGCCAGAGTGATAGAAAATCCAATAATTAAGAGGGTCACTCTCTCCAGGATCTTGCCTGATCAGATATCTATTCAGATAGTGGAGAGAAAGCCCATTGCGTTGGTAAACCTTAATCGTATCTATGGGGTGGATAAAGAGGCAACTTTGCTGCCCTATCTGGCCTCATTTCCCTCTGTTCCCATTATAACAGGGGTAAGCCTGCAATCTTATCAAATTGGAGAGACCATTGCCTCTCCTGAGTTGTGCCAAACAATAGAATTCTTGGAACAGGCTAATCGTCTTGCTCCCTCATTGCTAAATGAGATATCAGAGCTGAAATTAGGTAACCCTTTAATATTATGCTTAGTTAACGGTGGCATTCAAGTGAAGCTAAGACGAGGAGATTTCCCTCAACAGATCCTCTGCTTGGAAGCAGTATTGAAGGAATTAAGGATCTGTAGGCTTTCTCCTCGATATATCGACCTCAGATTTGAGGAAAAAGTGGTGGTTGGGACATAAGGAAAAGCCTGGGGCAGGCTTTTTTCAGATCATCAGGACAGAAAATGGCTAAAGAGAGAATAATTGCCGGATTAGATTTGGGAACCACAAAGATATGTGCCATCATAGGTGAGGCCACAGTCAATGGAGAGGTGAGGATTGTGGGCGTGGGCACAGCTGCTTCTTATGGGATAAGAACAGGAATGGTGGTCAACATCGACCAGACGGCAGCAGCGATAAGAAAAGCGGTAGAGGATGCAGAAC
>JAUWEO010000269.1 GCA_030608245.1 Candidatus Latescibacterota bacterium | reverse complement strand
CATCCTGGATGCTCTCCGTAACGGGTGTTGCATCCTCACCGATGGTCCATTTGTAACTTTCCGGATGGGAAACGAAGAGAACGAAAGGACTGAAATAGGCGGAAACGTTACCGGCAGAAACCTTACCTTGCAGATAGAGGCAAAGACCAATGAGGAGTTCGGGGAATTCGAGAAGATAGAAGTTTTCCAAGGAATCATATCTGAGAGAGAAGAGCGTAAGATCAAGGTCTTCAGAAGACCCTGTTCCCTCTTCGCCAGCATACCCAACCTGAAGGTTAAACAGCCGTGCTACTTCCGGATTGAGGCCCGGACCAGAAAGGAGAATCGCTGCATTACGAATCCGATTTGGGTTCAACCTGCTGTTTGACTTAGTATTAGCGAACTCAAGGGGAGTATCCTTACAGCTATATCTGCCTTTCTTGGATTTTTTCCTTGTGTAACGAGCGAAAGTTTATTAAATTACCATAGATTGACAAATTTCGGGGGTCTCTTCTCGATAGATTTAAACAGGTCGAAACTTGCATAGATTTAGACAGATCAACCCAGATTTCTGCTTCTGAATTTGTCTGAATTTGTTTAGATCTATGCCAGGATTTTCTTGTCCCGTTATTAGTTTAAGAGAATCAAATTATTATCATACGGAAATTGATCTCAATGCCAAGGAGGAAGGATGGAAAGAGAAGTCCGGGTTGGACTGATAGGCTTGGGGACCGTAGGCCGTGGCGTTGCCAAATTGCTTCTGGAATGCTCCTCAAAGCTTTCCCGCGGCAGGGGATTTACTCTCCAGTTAGTCAGAATCGCCGATTTGGATATCACTACCCCCAGAGGGATTGACCTGTCCAAGGGAATTCTGACCACAGATGCCTACCGGATAATCAACGACAGCGACATTTCTATCGTAATCGAGCTTATTGGGGGAATAGAACCTGCCAGGACATACATTCTCAGGGCCTTGGAGAAAGGGAAAGGTGTGGTCACCGCCAATAAGGCTCTTCTCTCCCGACACGGGGAGGAGCTTTTGGAGACAGCCCAGAAAAACGGTGGTCATCTGTTCTTTGAGGCCAGTGTCTGTGGGGGTATACCTATAATCCGCATCCTCAGAGAGGGGCTGGTGGCCAACCGGATAGAAAGACTCTACGGAATATTAAACGGAACGACGAATTACATCTTAACCAGGATGACCCGGGAGGAAAGCAGTTTCGGAGAGGCCTTGCGCCAGGCCCAGCAGAGGGGATATGCAGAAACCGATTCTACCTTAGACATCAGCGGTCAAGACGCGGCTCAGAAGCTCTCCATCCTGTTGAGGGTTGGTTTTAATGCCTCTGTTCAGATGGGGGATATCTTCTGTGAGGGTATTGAAAATATCGCCCTCCAGGATATAGAATACGCCAGAGAACTGGGTTACACCATCAAGTTGTTGGCAATTGCCAAGCGATTGGAGAACCGGATCGAGGCCCGCGTCCACCCGGCGCTTATCCCCTCAGGGACGCTTCTGGCAGATGTGAAGGATGAGTTTAATTCTGTGGAGCTCACTGGCGATGCCGTGGGCACCCAGATCTTCTATGGCAAGGGCGCCGGTGAAATGCCCACCGCCAGTGCAGTGGTAGCCGATGTGATTGAAATAGCCCAACGAACCGTTCAGAAATCCCTGTCCACTGAAAACCAGATGCCGCCTGCTGATGAACGGCTTACACTTCTTCCTATGGAGGAGGTGGAGACGCCCTACTATTTTCGCTTCACCGTGATAGACGAGCCGGGCGTTTTGGCTGAGATTGCCCGCCTGTTGGCCACAGAGGGTATGAGTATCGCTTCCGTTATCCAGAAGGAGAGGCGCCAGGGAGGGACTGTCCCCATTGTGATGATGACCCATCGGGCCCGAGAGAGGGCGATGCGCAGGACAGTCAGCGACATCAACCAGCTCCCGGCGGTGAAGGCTCCCACTCAGGTGATCAGGGTGGAGGAAGTTCAGGCCGGATCTAAAGATCGAAGAGAAAGATAAAAGATAAAAGATGAAAGATGAAAGATCAAAGATCGAAGAAAAAGATAAAAGATGAAAGATGAAAGATGAA
>JAUWEO010000272.1 GCA_030608245.1 Candidatus Latescibacterota bacterium | reverse complement strand
GCCCGTTTCATCTGCTTCAGTGCTGTTACCTCAGGGATAAAAGAGATAAGGGAGATAATCGCTAAGACAAAGGAGCAACAAAGATACTCTGGGAAAAGAACTATCCTTTTTGTTGACGAATTTCATCGGTTCAATAAAGCTCAGCAAGATGCCTTTCTGCCCTATGTGGAAGATGGAACCATCATTCTTATAGGAGCCACCACTGAAAATCCCTCCTTTGAGATAAACTCTCCCCTGCTCTCCCGTTCCAGGGTGTTTCTGTTTAAGCCCTTAACTCAAAGTGACATAGAGACTGTTCTGCGTTGTGCCCTATCAGATTCCGAAAGAGGACTTGGCGACTTGAAGGTTCAAATTGATCCTGAGGTGATCGGACACGTAGCCCAGATGGCAGATGGAGATGCCCGGGTGGCCCTGAATGCCCTGGAGATGGCGGGTATAATGAGCTCGCCTGATAAAGATGGTATCCGCCAGATTCAGCTTCAGACCGTAGAAGAGGCTATGCAGCGCAAGGCTCTCCTCTATGACCGTCAGGGGGAGGAACACTACAATATCATCTCCGCTTTTCACAAGAGTATACGGGGCTCAGATCCAGATGCCGCCCTCTACTGGTTGGCCAGAATGCTGGAAGCCGGCGAGGACCCACTTTATGTGGCTCGTAGAATGGTGCGTTTTGCCTCGGAGGATGTCGGAAACGCCGACCCACAAGCAATCTGTATAGCTGTTGCCGCCAAAGAGGCCTTTCACTTTTTAGGTTCCCCCGAAGGGGAACTGGCGCTGGCGCAGGCAGCCGTATATCTTGCCACTGCTCCTAAAAGCAATGCTATGGAGATAGCTTACGATGAGGTTAGAAAAGATGTCCAAGAACTGCAAAATCTGCCCGTCCCTCTTCATATCCGCAACGCTCCTACAAAACTGATGAAAGAATTAGGCTATGCCAAAGGTTACAAATATGCCCATAATTTCAAAAATCACTATATCGCGCAGGAATATCTCCCCGAAAACCTTCGGGATAGAAGATATTACCACCCCAGTGACCAGGGTTACGAGAAGAAGATAAAAGAGAGGATGAAACGCTGGGAAGAGTTGAAAAAACAACCAGGAGCGAAGTAGAATGTGCCTGAGGATCGGTCAGGGATACGATATCCACCGGTTAGTGGAGGGGAGAAAGTTGATCTTAGGGGGTGTAGAGATCCCTTTTGAGCGAGGACTGCTGGGTCACTCTGATGCAGATGTTCTCTGCCATGCTGTAGCTGATGCTCTGTTGGGGGCTTTGGCCCTGGGGGATATTGGAGTTCATTTTCCCCCCTCGGATCCAAAGTTCAAGGACATCTCCAGTCTTCTGCTTCTGGAACAAGTGGTGGATTTGTTGCGGGAAAGATCTGCTAAGGTGGTGAATATAGATTCCACCATCATTGGCGAAAGGCCTGTGCTTGGCCCGTATGTTCCTCGGATGGTTCACAATCTGGCTCGTGTCCTGCAAATTGGGCCTGAGCGAATATCCATTAAGGTTACCACCGCCGAGGGATTGGGAGCCTTGGGAAGAGGGGAGGGAATTGCTGCTGGGGCAGTGGTTTTGGTGGAGCAAAAGGAGCGGCAGAATTGAAAATAGCGGTGCTTATGGGCGGTGATTCCGCCGAAAGAGGAATATCCATAAGTTCTGGAACAACAATCGGGAGAGCGTTAAAAGCAGCCGGTCACCAGGTGGTTTTGATCGATACAGCCTTCAAAGATACGCAGGTTTTGTCGAACACTCTCAATTTAGCGGAAGAGCAAGACCTGCTT
>JAUWEO010000004.1 GCA_030608245.1 Candidatus Latescibacterota bacterium | reverse complement strand
GGATTAACTTCTATCGTGACTCGCCAGACCCACGTTGCCTCCTTAGCGCCATACGCAAGTTGTCCCGAGCCTCGGCATAGTCCGGCCTGATGCGCAGGGCTTCCTGGAAATGGTCTACGGCCTCCTGGAGCCTGTCTTGTTGGGCGAGCGCGATCCCCAGGTTGTTGTGGGCCTCGGCATAGTCCGGCCTGATGCGCAGGGCTTGCTGGAAGTGATCTACGGCCTCTTGGAGCCTGTTTTGCTGGGCGAGGGCAATCCCGAGGTTGTTGTAGGCTTCGGCATAGTCCGACTTGATACGCAGGGCTTGACGATAGTGCTCGATGGCCTCATCGAGTTGGCTTGCGCGCCTGAGCGCATTACCGAGATTGTTGTGGGCGGACGCGTAACCTGGCTCGAGCTGAAGTGCGTGCTGGTAATGCTGAATCGCCCGGTCGAGCTTGCGCTGATAGGCTGGATCCCGCGGATCACCAGCCTGAGCACTGAACAGAATACCCAGGACGCTGTGAACTGTTGGACTCCGCGGATCCAACTCCTGCGCACGCTCGCCCGCTTCGTCGGCTTGCTCGTATGCCCCTGCCTCCGTTGCAGCCCAGCATTTCATCGCCCACGCATAGGCATAAGAGGAGAGAGATTCTGTAGCAAACTCCAATTTGGACAGCGCACGGCCGGGCTGGCCACTCTTTACTAAACAGATTCCAGCTTCCATTTGAATTAGCGGATCGCTGTGATAGCGCTCACTTGACCGAACAATTGCTTGTCGTAGTTGGGCCTCTCTCGGCCCTCCCGTCGCATATCTCAGCCAGCCCGGCGTGGGCGGGTGCACCACCTGGGGGGTGCGAGAAGTTATAGCCGCACTTCGCTGTGCTTCCAGCATTCTCCGCATCTGAACGGTTTTGCGGTGGGACGGTGCAATCTCCAGTGTTCGCTCAGTCAATCTGCCTGTGGCAGCTATGTACCCCCTGAGCAGCCAGATCTCAGCTAATTGCTCCATAGCCGTAATGTTGTACGGATTCCTCATCAGGATCCCTCCCAAAGCGGATTCCGCATAGTCCAATGCGCCTGCGGCATAGAACAACTCCGCCCTCGCCATTTTAGGATCTTGAAATTGCAGGCCAGTCTCTTGTTGTCCGGTCATTCCCAGGTGGATGGCTGCGGCCAGATAGTCGCCCTGGGCACAGTAATACCGGCTCATCACCAAACATGATCCTTGTATCTGTTTTGTCACTGGGGAAAACAGGAAGCGGAACGCCTGTGCCTCTTTCCCTAGCTTCAGGTAGGCCTTGCCCAATTCCACAGAGGCAATTTCACTGCTGGGATTGAACCGCAAAACACGCCCCCAGTAATCCACCGCCGAGCGGGAAGTAACATTGATGCGGGCCTGTTGAACACCATAATAGAGGACCAACAAACAGAGAAAGGTTAGCACCCCAGTACGTAGGCCTCGCCGGGCAGAAGACCAAAGTTGGTCAGCCAACCCACCGAGCAGGAGAGCCAGTCCTACCGAGGGAGCATACAAATAGGTCCAGGAGATATACTCATCCACCCTGTTCCAAGCAGTAGAGGCAAAGGGAATCATAGCACCAAACAGAAACAGAATGCCCAACCCAGCCCAACGCTTCCCTCGCAGAGCCCATCCCCCGGCCATTAAAACCCCCAGATTGATCAGCCCCCAAATCAGAAACCTCCAGTGGGGGAAGTTCAAGATGCGCTCCACCACCTCATGAAGCACCACCGGGATGTTCCACCCAAACAGCAAGCCCTTAGCATACCAGCCCGTGGCACCCACCACGGAGAAGAAGCTGTACCAGCCTGCCCTGGGCGGGAAATCGATATATTTGTAGTAAAGCGGATGGGGCTTGTAGAACAACCAGAGGGGCGAAAGAAGCAGAGGAAATGCGGTGAACGGCAGGAGGCGTGCAAGCACAGTGCGGAACCCCGACCGTCGATACAGCACCTCATACGCGCCCAAGACTATGGGAAGGGTAAACACCACCTTCGATGTAAACAGTCCCAGGAGAAACAGCACAACCGCCGCAACGTAGGAGCGCCTTCGCGATGTGTGAGCAAACGACAGATAGGAGCAGAGTACACCCAGATAAAAAGTCAGGCCAAGCACATAGTGAAAATGGTTGATATTGTTGACCACCACCGAGGCCAAGGGGTGAAGACTGAAAAGGACGGCCGCAAGTACTGCACTCAAGAGGTGTTTTGAAAAGTATCTGACAAGAAGAAAAACCAGGATCGCATTGAGCCAATGAAAGGCCAGCAACCAGATGTGCCAGAAGAGCACATTCTCAGCTCCGATGAACGTGCGAACGACCGCCAGCAGCCCATAGCTTAACGGGCGGAATTGCCCCTCCGAGAACATCAAGAAATGGCGGGAGAAGATCAGCGGCAGGTTCTTCCACCAGGCTAACAGGGGCAAGTGAAGAATGCTCGATTCGTGGGCAATGAGGGTGGGCGTATGCAGGCCCCAACCGAAAGTGGCCAGAATGACCCCAGCAAGGAGGACCGGCACAAACACACTGGCACGTCTTTGAAAGATCTTAGGGGTCATCAGGTTCTCCTTTTTGAACGGTTATCGGTGGTACTCTTGGTCGAACCGCCTCGAAGAGCCGGTGTTCCTTGAACTTCAGGGCATGGGCCAAAAACTCCGGGACATTGAAGCTTTTCAGCGGCAAGTCTTTGACGGGAAGGCATACTCCCGGCGAGGCATGTCCCCCCTGATCAATCTGCGTCAGATACACCCGGGCATAGATACCATCGTCCCGTTTGCTGGCAAACGCCAGCCAACGGCTGTTGGAGGACCAACTGTGCCAGGAGTCCGCCGCATAGGCAGCATTGCACTCCAAGCGATGCACTGGGCCCTCAAGATCACCCGGAAGCAGGTAGAGGTCGCTGGAGGATTCAACCAAAGAGCCCTGATCCGCCATGCAGAAACACATCCATTTTCCATCCGGAGAAAAACGTGGGAAGTAATTGCTTTTGCCGTTATGTGAGGCTCCTGGCACCGCAACAGGGGTGCCGCCTCTTCCACCATTGTAGTCCACAACATAGAGGTCAAATCTCATGATCCTGGCACTAACACCGGCCTTTGTCCTCGAGAACAAAATACGTTTGCCGTCCGGTGTCCAGACCGGATAGAGTTCAATATAATCAGGTGAACTCGCTCCGGGCAATAAGGTAACTCGATCCTGAGAAAGATCATAGACTGCGATGTCCGAAGAACTATACTCCAGTTCCTGCGTCTCATGGATGATGGGCATCAATGAAGCAAAAGATTGGTTGGCCGAGATGGCCAGTTTATCTCCTTTGGAGTTCCAACCCATGTAAGTGAACCCCCCCTGGGTGAATGGGAACGTCACTGCCTTCCCCTTACCTGAGGCTATATCGAAAATGCCCAGCCCGGCTGGCCGTTCTTTGCCAGCCATAAAACGCCCCTTGATAGACATCATGCCATCTGTTGCTGTTTTGGAGGAGAAGGCATGACAACTGAAGCAGTATTGCTCTCGCGCAGACAGAAACGTCTTGACTCTAAAGGATTGGATGTCTCTAATGAACGTATCAGGGGTCTTCCGTGCCTGAAATTGGGGGACAACCAGTCTGTAGACGATGTAACGATCCACTGGGTGTTCTGAGATCCGGAAATGTACCACAGGAGAGGCTTGGATTGTCCCGGGTGTTTTCGTGTACTGGCTCACTCCTTTGACCTGAATCCAGGCGTCGTGCGCCTTCTCACGGATGATGCGCCACACCTCCGGAGGGAGCCGCCACCGCCGCTGGGTGGTGACAAAAACCCGCCTAAGGGACGTCCCGGGAACTTCCACTGTAACCTGCCACAGATTGTTGACAGCATCCTCCCACTCCACGCAGGGCTCACAGAGATTGGGGGGAAAGACAGCGCCATCGGGCGGATAGGAGATCCGCAGCAGGTGAGAGGGGATTGGCTCTCGATACACACTGCGCCACCGTAAGCGGTCCTCCCCCGGCGTAGCCCCGGTCACCGCATCCACCCTCATCTCTCGGATCATCGCCTCGAACTGCTCTGGTGTGGCGCCATCCACCCACCTGAGATCGCGCGGCCTTGCCTCGGCCGGAAAGGGTACCTCCGTCTCAGCCTCCAAAGCGGGATATTCACCGATGCCGCTGATGTACGCTCGCAGATCATAAACACAGCGGGGATAATACGGCTGCACGGCTGACTCAACCAGCTCGCACGGGCCAGCAAACAGTGCCTGGAGCCTTCGCTCCCTTGCTCTGTGAGCATACTTCACACCCAGGACAACAGCGATAACTCCTGCCACAAAGACAAGCGCTACGATGAACATCCTCAACGGCGTGAAATGAAAGGACTTCATAGAGCCTCCTGTGTGTTCAGATCGGGAGTAGAAACCTATGTCCTTATTTACCCTAATGCGGCACAGACAGCAAAGAAAAACTCATGACTATTTGTGATACGCCCGATGGATCTTGTACAATCTGAGCCGTTCTTCGATTCGTCTGCCCAACTTGGCTTGACTCGACGAGACCGCAAGCTGAAGAGCCTGCTGGGCCGTTTGGATAGCCTCGTCGAAACGACCCGTCTCGGCATAGGCGGCAGCGAGGACATCCAAGTTTCGGGGGGTCCTGTATCCTACCGCCTGATAGATACGTTGAGCCAACCGTAGGGCCTCGGGACCATTGCGCAGATTCGGCTCTGGGCAGGTGGCCAGCAGCCAGGCTAACTTGAGGGCTACGCCGAGATTGTCCGGCGAGCGGGTCAACCTTTCTCGGAACATAGGGATAACCTCGCCAAACCGACGCTGTCCCATCAGCACCATAACCAAGCTGTTCCAGGCCTTGGTATAATTCGGTTTGATGCGCAGGGCTTGCTGGAGATGGTCTATGGCCTCCTCAGGCCTGCGCTGTTGGACAAGGGCGATACCCAAGTTGCCGTGCGCTTCCGCATGGTCCGGTTTGATACGCAGGGCCTGCTGAAAGTGGTCTACGGCCTCCTCGAGTCTGTTCTGCTGAGCAAGGGCACTTCCCAGGTTGCTATGGGCTTCGGCAAAGTCCGGCCTGCTCCCCAGGGCTCGCTGGAGATGGTTTATGGCTTCCTCAAACTCGCCCTGCTGGGCGAGGACAATCCCCAGGTTATTATGCGCTTCGGCATAGTCCGGCCTGTTCCGTAGAGCCTGGCGATAGTGCTCGACGGCCTCATCGAGCCTGCCCTGCTCGGTCAGGAGATTGCCCAAGTTGTTGTGGGCGATTGCATAGCCCGGCTCGAGCTGAAGAGCCTGCTGGTAATGTTGGATCGCCCGGTCGAGCTTGCGCTGATAGGCTGGATCCCGCGGATCACCGGCCTGAGCACTAAACAGAATACCCAAAACGCTGTGCACTATTGAACTCCCCGGATCCAACTCCTGCGCACGCTGGCCCGCTTCCTCGGCTTCCTCGTATGCCCCTGCCTCCGCCGCCGCCCAGCATTTCATCGCCCACGCATAGGCATAAGAGGAGAGAGACTCTGTAACAAAGTCCAGTTTGGACAGAGCACGGTGATACTGGCCAGTTCTCACCAGACAAATCCCAGCCTCCATCTGGACCACCGGGTCGCTTGGATGGCGTTCGCTCAATTGGATGATCGCCTCCCGCAGCCGGGAACCTCTGATCGTTTGCAGGACATACCTTAACCAACCAGACTCTGGCGGGTGTAACACCTGCGAAGCATTGAGGATCGCAAGCCCGGTCTGGCGTGTTTCCAACATCGTCCGCATCCGGCCGACCTCAGGCTGAGACGGTGCAATCTCCAGCGCTCGGTCAGTCAATCTGCCAGCGGCAACCACATATCCCTTGAGTAACCAGATCTTGGCCAGCCGCTCCATAGCCGCGATATTGAACGGATTGGCTATCAGATTCCTTCCCAAAGCAGCTTCGGCGTGGTCCGGCGCGCCGGCGGCATAAAACAGCTCTGCCGCTCTCATCTCGTAGTCCTGAAATTGCAGGCCATCCTCCCGCTGACCGGCCATTCCAAGGTGGATGGCCGAAGCCAAAGGACTGCCTCGAGTACCATAATGTCGACTCATCGCCAGACAGGGCCTGTGGAGCTGTGTTATCCCCGGAGAGAACAGAAAACCGAGCGCCTGCGCCTCTTCCCCTTCCTTCAAATAGGCCTTGCCCAATTCCACAGAGGCGATTTCACTGTTAGGATTGAGCCGCAAAACATATTTCCAGTAACCTACCGCCGAACGGGAGGCAACGTTGAGGCGAACCTGCTGAACCCCGTAGTAGAGCACGACCAAACACAATACCGCCAGTCCGCCAATACGCAAGCCTCGCCGGCCAGAAAGCCACAGCTCATCCGCTATTGCGGCGACCAAGAATCCCAGCCCCACCAGAGGAACATACAAGCAGGCCCAGGAAACGTAATCCTCGACCCCGTTCCAGGCAGTAGAGGCAAAAGGG
Source organism: Candidatus Latescibacterota bacterium (assembly GCA_030608245.1). Taxonomy (GTDB): domain Bacteria; phylum Latescibacterota; class MVCY01; order MVCY01; family MVCY01; genus MVCY01. Next base: position 16,963 of record JAUWEO010000004.1, on the reverse strand, counting down.
AGCATGGCACTGAATAGGAGCACCACAGCCAATCCAGCCCAACGTTTCCTACCTGCAGCCCAGACTGTGCCAATTAATATAGCAAGATCAATCGCTCCCCAAAGTAGGAATCTCCAATGTATAAACCTGAAGATGCGCTCAACCACCTCGTGCAGCACCACCGGGATACCCCAACCTAACACCAAACCTCTGGCATACCAGTCTGTGGCACCAACCACAGAGAAAAAGCTGTTCCAACCCGCCCCTGCCGGAAATTCGATGTATTTGTAGTGAAGGGGATGGGGTTTATAAAACAACCAGAAGGGCGAAAGCAGCACTGGTATGGCGACAAAGGGCAGGAGACGCCTCAGAAGAGAGCGCAATCCCTCCTGCTGATACCCGGAGACTCTGCCCCACTTTCGCCGATACAGCCCCTCGTACGCCCCCAAAACTATCGGGAGCGTGAGCACCACCTTGGAGGTAAACAGTCCTAGGAGGAAGAACCCCACCGCCGCAATGTAGTACCCCCTTCGAGCGCTGTTCCTGAACGACAGATAGCAGCAGAGCGCACTCAGATAGAAACTGAGGCCAAGAACATAGTGGAAATGATTAATATTGTTGACTACTACCGAAGACAGGGGGTGAAGACCGAAAAGGACAGCCGCAAGCCCCGCACTCCAGAGGTGCTTTGAAAAGTGTCTGACGAGAAGGAAGACCAAGATCGTATTGAGCCAATGAAAGGCCAGCAGCCATAGGTGCCAGAAGAGGAGATTATCGGGTCCGATGAACGTGCGGACGACCGCCAGCAGCGCATAGCTCAAGGGACGGAACTGTCCCTCCGAGAACATCAAAAAGTCCCGGGAGAAGATCAACGGGACATTCCGCCACCAGGAGAGAAGCGGCAGCCGGAGAATGCTTGCCTCGTGGTCAATGAAGGTGGGAGCGTTCAGACCCCAGCCGAAAGTGGCCAGTAGGCCCACAGCAAGCAGAGCCGGGAGGAACACAACGGGATGTTTTGAGAGGATCTTGGGGATCACTGGGATTCTTTTCCTTGAACGGTGACCGCTGGCTCTTCCACTCGGATCGCCCCAAAGAGCTTGCGTTCTCCAATCTCCGGCACCTGAGCCACAAACTCCGGAATGTTGAAGCTTTCCAAAGGCAAGTCTTTGACCGGAAGACGCACCGCCGGCGAGGCATGTCCCCCCTCATCGATCTGCGTCAAATACAGGCGGGCATAGATGCCGTCGTCGCGTTTACTGGCAAACACCAACCAATGGCTGTTGGAGGACCAACTGTGCCACGAGTCCGCAGCATAGTCCACGTTGCACTCTAAGCGATGTGCCGGACCTTCAAGATCACCTGGGAGCAAGCAAATATCGCTGGACGACCTGATTAGATCTCCGCCTAACGACTGACAGAAAGATAACCATTTCCCATCCGGTGAATATCTCGGATAGTAGTTGCTCTTTTCATTTTGGCAGGCACCAGGAATAGCCTTGGAGATTCCTCCTCTCCCTTCGTTGAAGGGAATAACCCGAAGATTATAGTGGACTTGCTCCGGGTGTACCCCGGGAGGCGCCGAACAGTACACAATGGACTCCCCGTCCGGGCTCCAGCGAGGGTAGATCTCCAGCAAATCGGGGTCCGATGCGCCGGGAAGAAGATAGGCGGTGTTCTGCGACATATCGTAGATCGCGATGTCTGATGTGGGCTCGCCGGCAAATTGCGTCTCGTGTACAACAGGTGAAAAAGCAATGATTTGCTGGTTTGCCGAAAAGGCCAGTTTCTGTTCATCGGGTGCCCAGGCCATAAACGTGGTCATCTGGATATCAAACGGCAGACGCACCTTCCATCCCCGCTTTTCCTCTATATCATACACCCCGAAATAGACCGGCAGTTCATAGCCCCCAGTCATATGCCGAACTTGAAGCCCCACTCTTCCGGTGGTGCCTGTCTTGGAAGAAAAGGTATGACAGTTGAAGCAGTAGCTTCGACGCCCCAGCAGAAAGGGACGTGTTTCAAAAGAACGAAGATCTCGGACAAATGTGTCGGGAGTACTGCGGGAATTGAATGGTGGGGCTACCAACCGATACACAATTGCCTCATCGGCCGGCCATCGGGAGATGCGAAAGTGAACCCTTTGCGATGCCTGAATCGTGCTGTGAATGCCGCGGCGCACCCCCTTGACCTGAATCCAGGCGTCCTGTTCTGCCGCCTTCTTCCGGATGAGACGCCACACCACCGGAGGGAACCACCATCGCCGTTCGGTGGTGACAAAGCGCCACCGGGGGGACATCCCTGAGATCCCCACCGTGACTTGCCACAGATCGTTGACCCCATCGTCCCATTCCAGGCAGGGTTCACAGAGATTAGGCGGAAAGACAGCCCCCTCAGGGGGATAGGAAATCCGCAGCAACCGAGAAGGTCGACGCTCCCGATACACCGTTGGTGACCGCAGACGGAGGGCTGCCGTGGCACCGGTTACACCGTCCACAGTCGCTCTCTCCCGTATCATCGCTTCGAGATGCTCACGCACGGCGCCATCCACCCATTCAATGTCACGTGGCTTTGATTTCGCAGGAAAGGGGATCTTGATTTCGGGCTCAAAAGAGGGGTGTTCACCTATGTCGCTGATGTACGCTTGCAGATCATACACACAGGTGGCGTAATACCTCCGTTCCGGCACTTCGACCACCTCGCTGGGGCCGGCGAACAGTGCCTGAAGCCTTCGCTCTTTTTCCCTGTGGGTGTACTTTACACCCACGACAACAGCGATTACCCCTACAGCTAAGACAAGCCCTACGATAAACATCCTCAACGGTGTGAAATAAAAGAACTTCATGTGAGCCATCCCCTCAAGTGCTCCCCAGCATACAGTTTTCGAGTCGCTTCCATCTCTATTTTCTCAACATTGGACATCTTGTGACAGTTAATTTCTACATTGACTCTCGCTTGACAATGTCATATTCATCTGTCGCAAAGTAAGCATTAACAACAATATTGCTTTGCCTCAATGACAGGAGAGTCTATCTTAATGATGGGGGACATTTACAATTTAATGTGATATCGTCAAGTCTGTTTTTCCGAGCTATAAAGTTAAGATAAAGTGAAAGGTTCACTCTGTCAAGGGTTTTTTGCAGAATGAACTGAATGCCGTCCTTTTTGGAAATCACTCAGAAAAACTGAAAAAATCCCTTGACAAGTTTCCCTATAATGGTTATTTTACAAACTGTGAATGTTATCTGGATTATCTCATCTTATTGATCAACAGAGACATAAACTATCTGAGATCTCCATTGTGGTAAACAGGAAGACCACGGAAGTTGCCTTGCGGAGTGGTTTAGGCGATCATCAGAAGTTATTTGAAAAGTACTTGACAAACTTTGAAGAGTTTTGATAGTTAAGAGAGTTTCGGGCAGTTTATCTGCGGAAGGTTGTGTTTGAGGGGGTGATCTGCGATGTCAGGGAAGATTTTGAGGACGCTTTTGCTGGGCGCTGGTTTCTGGTTAGTGGGTATGACTTTTTGGGGTTGTGGCAGCCCCACTGAGCCACATTTTGAGGCTGGGAAGTTGTACTTCGTAAACAATACTCGCGACTGGTACGGCGCGGGGGAGCGAATATATGCCGTTTTCGAGGAGACCGAGACAAAGATCGAGTTTAATATGACCAATGAGGGTGAGCTAACAGGAGAGGGAGCGGTCGAGATCAGCGACGGGCCGCTTGCCGGGGGAACAAGGGTAACGGTCGGGTGTCTGTATTGGCAACAGGGCGATATACTTGGTCCTGCTGAAATATCCGTCACCATCGATGGGAACATGACCGTTGAGGCATATGAGACGGACTGGAACAAGTCCCAGAGCAATATTGCCGTTCGGGTTCACAGAGGGATTTACAACGGCGGCGATCCAGCAGCCGGGAGCCAAAGATAGATTTCTTGTGAAAAACTCAAAAAAAATCCTTGACAATTTGGTTCGCGTTTCTTATGTTTCAAGTGTTTTTTGGTCGTCCCCCGGGTCAGGGGCAATCAGAGAATTGATATTTAGGAATACTTAATAACGCTCAAAGGAGGTGGTGTCTGTCCAGACTGATGGAAAGCAGAGAATCATTTTGCCAGAGTCTTCCATAAGGAGGTGATGCGGACCCGGTAAGGAACTTTTGATTGTGAGGCAGTTGTAGCAATGATTTATAACATAAAGCGAGCGATTGCTCACTTTAGAAAAAGGAGAGAAAAGAGATGAAAAAGCTTGTAGCTCTTCTTGCGGTGCCTGTGCTTGTCTTTTTCTTGGGTGGGATTGTTTCTGCCCAGGATTTCTTCATACCGCAGGTTCCCACCGGAGTAGAGATCGTCATTGACGCCGAGGGCGGCGACTGGGGCTGGTTTGATGAGGCCTATGCCATCACACAGGATAAGACCGATGACAGTGGCGGGTTAGAACAGCCTGCGCTTGATGATTGGGACATCCTTGAGTATATGGCCTGGGCGCCCCCGAACTGGCTCTATATGTACTGCGTCATTAGCGATGACGTCTTCTTCATATCACAGACCACAAACGGGGCTATGTGGCAGGACGACTGCCATGAGTGGGTCTTTGACGGCGACCTCAGTGGGGGCAACTACCGCACCGCCGAGTCCCACGGCAGGACGGCCCAGCAGTACGGCGTCTGGTGCATCGAAGAGCCGGAGAACCCTGTCCGCGGCAACGCCGGTTATTCCATCTCCTCACTGTGGTGTGAGGATGACCTGCAGTGGGCTGGTGGACCTCCCGAGTTGGTGGCTGCTGTCAAGATCCCTGAGGTGACGACTGATTGTCAGTACGCCTATGAGGTAAAGGTTTCTTGCTGGGATGTGCTGATGCCCACAAAAGAAGCCAGCACGCCGCACATATTCTCTGACGGCGATATCTTCGGCTGGACCTGGATGTGGGATGACAACGATGGGGAAGGCCGTGAGAGCAACATGGGCCTTATCGGACCCGCTGGTGATGCCTGGACAAACGCCGACCTGTGTGTAGCGGTCGGCTGTGTAGGCGAAACTTCGGTTGAGCCCAGCACATGGGGATCGGTCAAGGCGTTATTCAAGTAATCTGGTAGTGTACGGGTACTTGGATAGCCCGTTTTTCTGAAAGGGGCAGGGCGGAGGTTTTCCCCCTTGCCCCTTTCTTCAGTTTCTTGCCTTCTAAGGAGGAGAATCGAAGGTTCGGATGTCAAGAGAGGCTTCAATATGAGATCTTTTCTCGTTCTGTTTATCTTTGTCAGTTTCATCGGAGCGGTCATGGTGGGGACAGCGTCTGGTGAATTGAAGAGTTGGACTGTCTCAGACTGGGGGAGATGGCGTGATGAGAGCTCGGTTGCAGAAGATGTTGTTGACGGATCGCTTCAACCAGTGGAGTCTCATGGGTATGAGAACATCGTTCACAAACTCAAGTGGCGTTACGGCAAAGGAAAGCCGACAAGTCTTGTTAAAGAGCATGATGCTTACATATGGACCAATTCGCCTGCATTGACCCCTCCGGATTCGGCTGTGGTTGATGGGGATTCCACTACGTCAACCGGGGATGCGTTTAAGAGATGGGGGGCCAATCAGACGGGGAGGACATTCTATTTCGACCTGGGAAGCCCTTATTCGACAAGCAGGATTGTATTCTATCCCAGGCAGACAGGTCAGGATGAGAGTGGTAATTTATATAAGGACTATTACTTAAAAGCATTTGACATATTCATAAGCGATGGCAAGAGCTATGATGATTATGATCAGCCTATCTACAAGGTCTTGATCAAAAAGCGAAACAATAGAAACAGCATCGTTGATATCCCGTTTCCTCTGCAACCCGTTCGCTTTATCAAATTGAGGTCCGCTGCTCCAGATCCATTTGAGATCGCTGAGTTTGAGCTTTATGGTGAGGGCTTTGCCTCTAGAGCGGAGTATCTGACGAAGGTCATCGATCTGGTCGGGATCGCTAACTACGGAGAGTTGGAATGGCGGTCGACGAAATGGAGGCGGGTCGAGGGGGATCTTGTCCCTGCTCCCGACGCTCAGGTGTCCATAAGTGTGAAGACAAGAAGTGGAAACGATTCCACCCCCCTCAGGTATCGAGCTAAGGATGACACCACAGAGATTACCAAAAAGGTCTATGAGAGATTAAGCCCTTCGGAAAGGGACCCAGACACCTATGACAGAACCAACTGGAGCTTGTGGTCTCTGCCCCACTTGGGCTCCGGTAAATGTATTGACTCACCCGGCCCCCGCCGCTATTTTCAATTTTGCATCACACTCGAAAGCGGCGATGTTATGGAGATGGCAAGGGTGGATTCTTTCGCCTTTCAGTACTCCACTCCTCCCCTTGCTGAGAAAGTCGTGGCGGAGATCGCTTCGGTGGGCATGCCTGACCCTGCTGGTGGCTTCGCCTGTGTTGACGCTGGGAAGCGTGCTGCTTTCACATATGACCTGAAGGCGGATATCGACCCAGCTCAATACGGCTTCGATGGGCTAAGGATAGCTACCCCCAGCCAGACTACCCTCAAAGAATTGAGTATCGGAGATGCCTCATGGGTTGCCTCAGACATGAGGACTGAGATTACCCCGGATACTTTGACCATCTACCTTCCTCACAAGATCACCCATGAAAATAATAATCCGCTTCGACTGATATTTGACACAGTAGTGTTAGTCTATGGAACACTTTTCACAGGGGAGGTGTTCAACACTCAGGTCAACGAACTGCCACAGTCTATCGTGGAAGGCAATGCAAATGATGATGTTTCGACCGATGGGCTTCGGGTCCGAGTCTTTAAGGGCTCAGTAGGGGAGATTTTAAGTCGTATAGCTATCTCTCCTAATCCCATAACGCCCAACGGGGATGGAATAAATGAAACAGCCACGATTTCCTACACCATTGCCGACTTGACAGGTGAGGCTCAAGTTGACATTGGCATCTACGATCTCTCTGGTGTCCGGGTGAGGACTATTCCATTGGTCAATAAGAACAAAAAGAGCGGAATATATGATGATGGAAAGTGGGATGGCAAGGGTGATGATGGCGAATCTTTGCCTCCTGGTGTTTATATTTATGCGGTATCAATAAATGCAGATGCTACCACTTTTGAGAAGACAGGGACAATAGCTGTGGTCTACTGAGTTTGGCAAATAGGGTGTTTTTTTATCCGAACGAATATCACCCTGAGTAGACTCCCTCGGGAGGGCCTTGGCTGAACTTCAGGAAAAAGGGGCATAAAGCCCTACACTACGGAACAGGGACGTAGTGTAGCCCCTTGTGGGCGTTGGGTTTTGGTGAAGTAGCACCAAGGGTTAGTAAAGCAGTTTTTACAATGAACAGAAGGTAATAAGATGAAAAGATGTGCCACAATAGAAAAGGCCCTGATATTTTTAGGCCTGTGCTTCTGTGTAATCGGGGTTGTGATAACTGGAGAGGTGGGGGCTGAGGTTAAGACTTGGAGTGTGGGTGGCGAAGAGTATCCCTGGGCCGAGTTGGGTATGCTGACTGCCTTTGACGATGCCACCAGCCTCGGAGCCATTCAACCCATACAGTTTCATCCCGACGAAAATATCGTCTTGTGTGATAAGATGCCTGGGAACATCTATATTAACAGGATCCTGGGAAAGAGGTGCTATTTCCAGGCTGCTCCGCCAGATCCCTTCTTCAAAAAAGGTGAGAACCCACGTTCCTGGTATACTACGACAGGGTATTATTCGGAAGGTTATAGGCTTGTGGATGGGAATGTCCAGAGCATGTTTGTCAGGACAAACCCCAATTATTTGCATTTTCTTGGGGACTTTTACACCATTGATACCGGTGTTACTGTCCCGGCGAACAGAGTGGTGTTCTATCCCCCCCAGGAGGGTATAGATGCAATGGGGGTACCTTTTGCAGAGAGGTATATCAGGGGATATGAGCTGTCAATGTGCGTCACCGAACCAGAGTTCTTCAGAGGTGAGAGAACATACCATATTCTGGAACAGACATTGGCTCGAGTTCCTCAAAACTTCGACAGTGTGACGGAGGTGAAGTTCCCTTTGCAAACCCTGCGATTCTTGAGGCTGCTAAATACTGGTGACTCCCCTCATATAATTGCAGAGCTGGAACTTTACGGTGAGGGGTTCGCGCCTCTGACGACGTATGTGTCTGAGATAATCGATCTGGGCAAACCGGTAAATTTGGGAAAGTTGAACTGGCAGATGACAAGGCTGAAGGCAGTGACAGAAGTGCTGCCGGCAGTAACAGAGAAAGGGAAATTAATACCCATAGAATACAAGGAAATAGATGGAGAGATGATTCCCACGATAACAGAGAACGGAACAGAAGTGATACTGAAAATAGAACGCGGAGTGGTAGTGGAGAAGAGAAAAAATGGGACAACGGAGAAGACAAGTATAGAGCTTTTCGAGGTTCACAGAGTGGTAGACGTGATCCCCGATGCCGACGCTCCCGTTTGGATGGAGGTAGAGACAAGGAGCGGGAGAGACGATTCTCCTCTTGTCTATCACATGATCAATGATATGGGGGGAGAGACTGTTATCAGGGGTCAGAACCGGGAGGAGATGGAGAGAAAATACGAGGAGTTATTGGAGGCACCTCAATATTATTGGCAGCCGATACGTCCGGGAATGAGGGGTTCCATCACTTATGACACGGAGAACTGGAGCTCCTGGTCTGTGCCCTATTTGGAGTCGGGCGAACAGATCAGGTCACCAGGCCCTCGCAGGTATTTTCAGTTTCGGATCACCCTGAGGAGCGACTCCTTCTGGCACTTTGGCAGGATTGACTCGTTGTCTTTTGAGCATTCTCCAGTTTTGGCCGATACTGTCTTAGGGGAGATCTCTGTTTTAGGCGATCCCAATCCCCCAGAGGGGGTAGCTGAGGTCTTTGCGGGTCATCCCACTACCTTCACCTATGATGTCCGGGCTGTGTTTGTCCGCGGCAGTCGGGGTGGCTTTGATGCTTTGAAGGTCGCTATGCCCTCTGATGTTGCCTTCAACAAGTTGGAGATGGGGAGTCCTTTGGTGCCGGTCACCCCTGCCAGTGTGGACACCTCTGATTCCAAAGTGCTAACTGTTTATCTTCCACACAAAGTTACCCGCATCAAGAACGATCCGATCCGGCTGACATTTGAGACTACGGTGTTGACTCACACCACATACTTCATTGGTCAGGTGTTTGACACTGAGGGTGTTGATTTACCTCAGGACATCGAGGCAGGGAATGCCAGCGATGAGGTTTCCACCGACAAGCTTGACGTTCTGGCCTCCGGGCGATCTCTTGAGAAGAGTTTAGCATCTGTTGCCATTTCCCCCAATCCGATAACTCCCAACGGCGATGGGCAAAATGACCAGGCAACGATCTCTTACGTGCTTCTTCGGTTGACAGGAGAGGCTCAAGTGGACATAGGGATATACGATCTCTCAGGCAGTGAGGTTTGGGGGATGTCCTCGAAAAAGCAGACCGGCAGATATACTGAGGTGTGGAATGGGAGCAATAATGATGGTGGTCTTGTCCCTCCTGGGGTTTACATCTGCAAGGTGTCTGCCGACACCGATGCCGGTGCTTTCGAGGAGGTGCAGACGATAGCCGTTGTTTACTAAACTTGATTGATTCGTATACAATGGATTTTACAGATTCCAAGAAGGTAATATCTCTGATTGAAAAGGGACGAGAGTAAATGGGAAGATTGAAATCATACCGCAGTCTACTGGCATTGGGCATATTACTATGTTTAGGCTCTTTTCTGAGTATTGGCAGTGTGCGAGCGGGTACTTATCGCATATATCGGAAGTCCCAGTGGGAGAACTGGACTTTTCCCAAAGGAGTTGTAAAGCTGGAGGCCGACGGCAGGCTGAACCTTGTCCGTCTCCATGCCAGAAAGGACAGCCTGAATGCTTGCCTGGACGCAGATGAGTTTAAGCACTGGAGTATCGCTAAGAAGGACAGCATTACCGGGGGTATAAAAGAGGCTCGTTCAAATAGATGGGACGCTGGAAAAATCATAGACGGCGATTACAACACCTACTGGAGTCCTGACCAGGGGGACGATTTGGAGGATTGGTGGATCGAAGTTGATCTGGGCCGGGCGGTGGCCGCAGCGGAAGTTAGGCTGGTTTTCGCTGACCAAGAGGGCGCCAGGCCATTCAGAGACTTCAGCGTATACAAGTCTGATGGAGCACGGATATATGCAGGTTCTGATATAGTTGAATATACACTTGTAGGGAAAACTACCAGGCCAAATACAAGCTCGGTTGTGAGGTATGAGCTTGGCTTCTGCAAGACCGATACTACCCGTGCAGGAGGTGAGGTGACGCGGGCGCTTGACTTTGACCAGGTACAGTACGTTAGAATCATCCTCGACTCTAAAAGCGAGACCCCTGCGCTGGCGGAGTTAGAGGTCTACACGCTGGGTGATAATATCGCCCTGGGAACTGATCAACGCGGGGGGAGTTTGGTGGTTCACTGTTATCAGCCGAAGGGCCATCCACTGTACGATGGGGATCTGACCACAAATTGGCTATTTCCGCTCCTGACAGATGAGAATTGGGACAAAGGCACCGGTACGGACCCAGATGCAGGGCCATATTTTGAGTGGGACTTAGGCAATCTGTTCTGGCTGAACCAAATCGTGCTCTGGTTTGGGGGCCCCGGCTTTGCTATGGGTAGATATGGGTCTGCTACTTATGCTGAAGGCTATATTATAGCAACCTCTGATGGGTCAAAGACAACGGAGGGAAAGTTCGATTATGAATTGGTAGCCGATGTATGGAACAGGGATATGCCTTATCAGTATAACTTCAGCCATGGGTTTGAGCGCCGCAAGGTACGCTACATCTTCTTTCGACACGCCCACGGAACAGGCAACTGGCGTTCTCGGGCAAACTCGGGTGCCATGTTGCACGAGCTACAGATATTCGGTGAGGGGTATCCTGCCCGTGTGGTGCTGACCTCAAACTTCATAGACCTGGTGGGATCGAAGAACATCACCAGCTTGGAATGGGATGCGGTTGCTCCGAAGGGGACGAGGGTTGAGGTCCGGTCCAGATCAGGCAACACGATGGAGGTCGTGAAACACTGGTATAATCATTGGGGGCAGGAGATTACTGAGGCGGCATACTACAAGTTGCCCCCCCCCATGCGGGGGGAGATCACGGAGGAAATCCGACTGCCGGACTGGAGCTCCTGGAGTCAGGTGTATGACTGGTCGGGGCAGAGCTTCCTTTCTCCCAGTCCCAGACGCTACACCCAGTTGGAGCTAGCCCTGGTCTCGGATGACCCAGATACCTGCTTGACTCTAAACTCGCTGTCCATCAATTACACCGACCCGTGGATAAAAGGCGTGATGGGCGAGATTACCCCAAGGTTCGCCCCAGCAGATTTACCCCAGGATTTTGTGTATACGGTTTCGTCCCTTCGGGGGTATCGGGACACCGGATTTGACCGGGTAATGATCAATGTCCCCTCTCCAGTGGATTCCTCGGACGTTTCCCTGAGGGTGAACGGGGTTTCTGTCCCCCCGAAATCTATTATCGCGGGGGACGACTCCTTAGTGCTTGATATTGCTGAGGTCGTGCAAGCTCATCGGGTGACTATGCGGGAGGGCACCATAAGGAAGGGACTCACCACTTTCGTTGTTCGAGAGGATCTCCTGATCGCAGGCAGGGATACCTTGGCTTTGTATGGGGCCCCTGTCACCATCCAAGGAAGTAGGGTGACTATAGGAAGCACTCGGATAACGGTTCGAGGCGGTTCTGTGACCGTCGCTGACTCAACCCTTTTGTCGGGGACAATAACGCTTGAAGGGGATTCGCTGGCGGTCCACAATGACCCTGTGGAGATCGGGTTCAAATGTCGGTTCATCGAAAATTGCACGCTTCTCGATGCGTTTGTAGGCAATTCAGCAAAACCAGGTCTCTGGCAGAGGATTGACCCTGTGCGAAGGAAGGCAACCACTGTTGCCCTGCCGTCATTGCCAGCCAGCGATGATTTGATCGGCAATCTCTCTATTACTCCCAGGATAATCACCCCGAACGGCGATGGTGCAAACGACGAGATGACTATCAGCTTCAGCATATTCAAAGTAAACAAACCAGCGAAAGTGACGATCTATGATCTGCGAGGAGAAATGATCAAGGAGTTGGAACCGGCATCAGGAAATCCTTATGTCTGGGATGGTCGGGATAGTTCAGGAGAGAGAGTTGCACCCGGGATTTATGTCTGTCAGATTCACGTGGATGCCGATGCTGGTGATAATACTGCCACCCGAACAGTGGGAGTTGCCTATTGAAGATGGATGGAATATGGTATTCGGTCCAAATTAGGGAAACGAAGGGGGCTTACGCGCTTGAAATGAGCTATATACGAACTAATCGTCAACCAAACAAGGAGTGGTGCTATGAAGAGAATGTGCAAGATCTCCGTCTTGCTCCCTCGCCTGCTGAATAGGCTTTGTTTAACAGGGCTGGGGGTGGCATTTATGCTTAGCTGGGCAACGGCTTCAGTAGCCCAGTCGAGGGCCAGTTATAACCCTCTTGTACCAACAGGGCCTCATATAATAGCTGAAGCTCTTGATCCAACCTTGATTAAGTGGTATCTCCCCCAGGAGTTGTATCGTGAATACGGATGGAAAAGTTGGGAATACACCAATTACGCTAAGGAGTGGTTCTCACGGTACACGGATGTTGCACTGGAGGGGAGCAGGTTTTACGATCTTTATGGCAATTACGTTACCAAAGGTTGGAAGGTCTACGATTGGACAGAAAACCAGCCTGCGCAACAGGGAAGCCAGATGCTAAAAGCACCTCAATACAAAAAATGGTTTGGCAACGTTGTCGTCTCGTCTGCCTCAAAAGGCCGATTCTACACTGCCTTAACTGCCGGGGATGTGATCAGGACAACGATGACCCCTCTCACCTTTTCCAAGCCGAGCTTCAATGGACTACAGTGGGACTTTCTGACAGATAAGTATGGATTTACAATGTTGGCCTCGCGCATAAGCGATCCCACTGTAGCTGTGACGGAGGAGTATTCTCCTGGCTCAGATTTGACAGGCACTACAGTCCTGTATGGTTTCAGAGGGACAGTCCAATTAGGAGGCTTTGCGACCTTAGGGGCAACTTATGTGAACGCCCACAATACTAACATGGCGCTGGATCTGAGGAGTAGTTCGTTTAAGGGTGTTTTGACCGAAGCCCAGCACGTTGGTAGTGGTTTCATAGATAAAATTGTCATTAGGCTTTCGGATGATTCTCCTGAAGATGGGGAGGGAGCCGTGCTATTCTCTGAAAAAATCTTTATTGATAGCGGAAATGGACAAGGGCTTGTGCTTGCGGATATCAAGCCTACAATCACGGGTGGTGCTCTGGTTGGGGGGCTTTGGCAGGCAAATGGACCTGAGGCCATCGAGCTTACCTATGATATCAAGCGGGATTTTGCAGGTGGGGATTACAGGTTTATCAAAAACGTAGTATTCGATCTCTGGCTGGCAAATGATTACAGGGTTGAAATAAAATCCAACCTCCAAACCAACGTACGTGGTGAACAGGTACACCTGTTGGTGACCAGGGCTCTGGGGAACGTAAAGGATGGTTCAAATCAGAAGTCTGTTCGGTTCCAGTACGGTTTGCCAACAGGAAACGAGGTCTACGGAGTAACTCTTGAGATAGACGATTTGGCAGGGTTTAACCTTCGTGCTGAGTACGATATCAACAGGAGGTTCAGGCGATTTCCCAATCGCAACTATCTGAAGCATCCTGTAGCCACGGATAAGTCCGATGCCTTTTATGTAGCAGCATCACAGATAATTTACCCTTTGTTTCTCTACGGCGAGGTCTTTAGTATGGATAAAAGTTATAGCACAACAGCCTTTATCTGCGACCAAGGAGGATTCATTGACTATGAGAACGATGCGGGGTATCTGTTCGAATTCGTTGATGACAACGATGATCAGGACAGGTTTCCGGATTGGGACCGCAAAAACGTCAATCAGCGCGCCGAACCGGGTGGGTATGATGTTGCAGTATTTCCTGGCTTGGATGAAAACAATGACTTAGTGTCCGATTTTAACCAGAATGATAACTTGTACCCTGACTATAAAGAGCCGTTTCTGAAATATAATGTCGATCCACCGGAATTTCTGTTCGGAATGGATATGAATAACAATACAGTGGTCGACAGGTTTGAAAATGATAACGAAGCTGACTATCTTTACAAAAAAGATCATCGTGGATATAACGTTTACACTGGTGTGGAGATCGTCCCGGGGATCAGGCTCACCGTTGGTCATCTGAATGAATGGTTACTCAGCAAGGATAAGAAGAGCCGCGCCAGTTATGGGGTGTTTACCTTGCAGAGAGATTATGCAGGGCTGGGAAGGCTTCAGATCTTCAATACGGCGAAGATGGCCAAGGATGACATTCCCGATGATCTGTATCAATGGGTGCAACCGCCTCTTTCCAGGGGCATGACGCAGAAGTTTGATGATCCTCTTATTGCCCAGGATACGTTCATAAATAGTGCTTATCTCAGGTTTGACTACACCCAAATCCCCCATCTCAATTTCATCAACAAGTTCAAATACCAGACCTACGATCAGCAGGGTGCCCAGAAAGATAGGCTGCGTAATAGCGAATCTCTCGGAATTATTAACAAGGCCGACTACTCACTGAGGCTGGGGAAGCAGATACTGCTTATGCCCAAATGGAAGAGCATGTACTACTACCATACCCCTGCTGAAAGGACTGAGCTTAAGGAAAAGGAGCTTTCGGAGATACTCTCCTTAATGCTGAAATACACGCTTTCCAAGGGCACTTGGCTTGAACTGGGCTATGAGGGGACCTGGTTCACTAATTTCATCGATATGCCACCCAGCCCGCCTGCGGATTTTGTGGATGACTATAAAGGCAACGTTCTGGCCATCCAGTTCTCCAATCTATCCGATTATCTGGGCTACAAACTCAACAGCAAGGTCGGCTTCCGCTGGGAGAGGCTCAGTTTTGAATACACTGCAGAGACCAACACGGTCATCTTTGTCAGATTATATGCAGGTGTGGGATATTAACCCTTTGTTTGTCGCAAAAGAGGGCAAGCCCTGTTAAATAGGCCCACTTAACAGGACAAGCTGTTTCGAGAGCGGCGACGTTCTCCGCTGTTTAGTCAGATCAAAAAAATCAGTAGACCCCAAGAGTAATCGCCGGCATACTCAAAGCCTTTTTAGCTGACCGGAAGGTTGTTTTTACTTTGACCAACTCCTAAGAGGTCAACAGAAATTTCTTGACATTCTCTGAAAACGGTGTTATAATTTTGATAGCTGAAAATTAAGGAACACTCTTTGGTAGTCTTAAAGAGTGGCAGATTTCGGCTCCTAAAAGGAGGAAGTTAAGATGAGAATGAAGTTAATGTTGAACTTATGCTTTGTCCTTTTTCCCTTATTCATCGTGGGCTGCGGCTATCATTATTTTGCAGGGGATCTGATCCCGCAGTCTAAGACCATCCAGGCAGCAAAGATGGTGGTGCGTGATGATAGGAGCGTCGCTTATGTCCACGAGAGGCTGGAGATCAGTCTCAGGCCGGTGACGGATGAGGAACTGAACAGAAAGTGGCCTGAGGCCTCAAACAGGGGGTTGAAATCCACCAATCCTTATACCTACGGCAATTGGAAGGATCCGGTGACAAAACATACCCCCAGACGGTTCAGTGTGTTTTTGCTGAAAGTGAAGAACTACACCTACCCGAAGGTCCAGGTTGACCCTGCAAAGGTGAAGATTGTCTCCAAAAATGGGCGCGAATACTCATCTTTGAGTATGTTAGAGTTGGAGGAATATTATTATCCCTACGTGAGGGGATATGCTGGGGTCGCCCACAACAGGTTTGAGGCCAGAAAGGATATTCTGAGGGCAACCCTCTATGCCGGGGATGTGATCTTCAGCGGACAGGAGAGCGAAGGTTATGTGGTGTTCCCTCAGCTTCATCCTGATGTTAGAGAAATTGCCGTGAATATCAATGATGTGGTTTTGCGGTTTAATATATTGGACGAACCCGTAGAGACTACCGATCTGGTTTCCCGGTTCCACAGGGATGTTTATAAAGCTCGGCGGCCTCGCAGTTAAAAAATAGGGATGGGGTGGCTTAGAACTAACCCAAAATGTAAGCATAATACACAAAAGGGGGGATTGAGTATGAAAAGGTTATTAAGTGTTTTGGTTGTGGGCGCTTGCTGCTGGTTTATTTTATCCGGAGCTGAAGTTCAGGCAGCATTTGAGGACATTGGTATCGGGGCAAGGCCGACTTCTATGGGGGGCAGTTTTGTCGCCGTGGCCGATGATGCCAACGCCATATTTTTGAACCCTTCGGGATTGGCCAGGCTTTCTCGACCAGAGCTGACCAGTATGTACGCTAAGCTTTTCCCTAATATAGGGGACAACTTAGCGCAGGGGCTGTTTGGCTATGTTCAACCTCTGGGAACACTGGGCACTTTGGGTTTAGGATGGCAAAGCCTGATGAGCGATGTGTGGGATGAGAATACAGTGACGCTGTCTTATGCACGTAAACTCATGGGGAACATGGCGTTGGGAGCAAACCTTAAGGCTATGCGCTGGGATGCAGAGTTGGCGGCCGGTGATCCCTTAGGTAGTTCTCTCTCTAAGATGACTTTCGGTGTCGATGCGGGATTGCTGTGGTCTCCGGCGTGGAATATCACTGTTGGCGCATTCGTCAAGAACCTGAACCAACCTGATATTGCCTCAGGCAAACAGTCTCCTGTGGCAGGTGCGCCTCCCCCACCAACGGCCGACCTGCCGATGGAAATTCACCTTGGGTTGGGGTACCGTTTCCCAATGATGATTATCTCCGCTGAGTTTGTGAACACCGATGGGAGAAGAAAACTGCTGGTAGGTGCCGAGAGAAGCTTAGCCGCCACCGGGCTTTCCCTTAGAGTGGGTGGAAACTGGAATTCTCTGGAGAAAGAGAGCAAGTTTGGACAAGGCAAC
>JAUWEO010000116.1 GCA_030608245.1 Candidatus Latescibacterota bacterium | reverse complement strand
CGTGAGCCGCAGCATCTTCTAACCTGCTTCCCCGGTCCAGGATTATCGGGTCATTGAAGTCCGGCTTCTGCCCCGGTGTCTTGGTGTATACCCGAATAATATCAAGCATTTGATATACTTTAAGCTTCAGCTCCTCCAGGCTATCCCTTTCTTTGGCTGAAAGATTAGATAAAAAGTTTTGTGACAAAAAAGTGAAAAAGAGGCCTTCGTGGCACACCCTTATGGTTTCCTAATCTTCTGTCCGACGAGATTCTGTTCAGGTTGCTGGAAACCAAGGTTCTTTGTCGCGAAAGTCTGCTGCCAGTCACATCCCTCCTTTCTTTCAGCCTTCAGGGCCATATAGTCGAACCTCCAGGGGCTCGCAGTATAAAGTACAAAAAAAACCACGAAAGTGCTATTCCCTTACAGGGGAGTGTCAACCTTCGTGGTTGAATATCCAAGGAATTGTATTTCTTGAGGTTATGAAATAAGAACCCACCTCAAAAGGTCTGTGAAATAAGTTACGGAAAAGATATAGGGATTAGGGGAAAATGTCAAGGGTTTTTTGGTAACCACTCCATCGAAGAACTGAACGTATTCAATTCATAGGGACCAGATTCTGTAGATTGCGCTCAGATGGCTTGCAAAACCTCATTTTTCGAGAGAATCGAACCACTAATCACACGAATTTTCACGAGTAAAAGAATCTCTAAGATGATTGTTAATTTAGTGTTAATTCGTGATTGTATGAGTAATTTGGGCTGGAGATTTGTACGACACTTCAGACCCAGTTTTGGGTTGCAGGTTTTGCGCTTGACTTTTCCTGTTTCTCTCCTTAAATTGGCCCGAAAAGGGCACCACAAAACTGAAGCCTTGAAATAGATAAGGAGGCAGAGATGTCATTTCTGAAGGATTTGCCTAAATTCCGCGACGAGCGGACCCGACGCCTCTCCAGTTGGGACCGGACAGGTAAAAATCGCGACCGCTGGACAATCGAGGCGGGTGCAAAAGTGGACTTGGCCAGAATTGACGGTCCGGGAATCATCCGCCATATCTGGTTCACCATCGGCTGTGAAGATCCCCTTTACCTGCGCAAGACGGTGCTCCGGATGTACTGGGACGGAATGGACCGGCCCAGCGTGGAGGTGCCTGTGGGGGATTTCTTCGGCGTAGGACATGCCAAAGTGAACTCATACTCTTGCCTTGTCCTCAATATGTCTGCCAACCTGGGCAATGACCGTAATGCAGGTATGAACTGCTACTTCCCTATGCCTTTTGCCCGGGGAGCACGAATCGAGGTGGAAAACGGATGTGATGTGCCTATCGGCTCGTTCTACTTCTACATTGATTATGACCAATGGGAAAAGTCGCCAGAGGATATGGCCCGGTTCCATGCCCTCTGGAGGCGGGATAATCCCTGTCTTCCTCCGAAGCACCTCAGCGACCCGAGCGATCCGGAGGTCAATCTATCGGACCGAGACAACTACCTCATCCTCGAAGCCGAGGGCAGGGGGCATTATGTGGGCACGGTATTGAGCGTGCATAACCTGTATGGAGGGTGGTGGGGTGAAGGGGACGATATGTTCATGATTGATGGCCGGAAGTGGCCGCCAGACCTTCACGGGACAGGTTCTGAGGACTACTTCTCCCAGGCCTGGGGTTCTCAGCCGCACAATGCTTTTCTCTACAATGGGGTGTCTTATTGTTCCAGACCGCAAAGGGATTTTTTCAATGAACGAATCACCGTGTATCGATTCCACATCCCTGATCCGGTCATCTTCCACAAATCCATTCAGGTGAGCATCGAACATGGACATGCCAACGACCGTTGTGATGACTACTCCTCCGTGGCTTACTGGTACCAGGATCTGCCGCACAAACCGTTTTCGTCCTTTCCCAAGGTGGAGGAGAGGCTGCCTCGGCCGGATGTGACTGTCTATCCGGTGAATCTACCTATACCGCCGCAGCGGAAGTCCTCTGGTTCGCCGATAGAACCGGAAATGTTGAAGTAAAGCCTTTTTGCACTGTTAAATCTGCATTTAACAGGGCAAGTCCTTTTCCGTCGAGGGAGGGGAAACCTTTTGGGACTGCCCGCGGCCGGAGAAATACTGCGCTTTATGTGCTGCTCCAGCGGCATCAAAACGGATTACAGGGTCTCTCTTTCCTGTTAAGTAGCTTTTCGGCCCTGTTGTTCGAACGTGCCCCAACCAGAGTCAGTAGGCCAGAAGCAGTGAAAATCCTCTGAATGTAACCTGGTGGCTCAAGGCAACCAATCACTTTACTGAAGGACAGCGAATCCCAACGAGTGTTCAAGTTTCCAGTCAGAACCGAAGAAACCTGCAGCTACTACCCCTCCCCATCCTTGGGTCTTGATATCTCCTCCGTAGATGATATAGTCAGGGAGACCGGCTGAGGAGTGAAGGGTATCTAAGACCTCCACCAGTTTCATCCCCTCCAGGTCGGTGCCGGCATTGACAACCACCAATTTCTCAGGATTAAGGGGATTAGGATAGACTATCTTAAGGGCTAAGTTACTCTGGGACAGCTTCTTATTTCCGAATTTCACCCTCTGGCCGTGAATGGAGATGGGTAATCGGGGATTG
The DNA here is from genome assembly GCA_030608245.1 of Candidatus Latescibacterota bacterium. Lineage (GTDB taxonomy): Bacteria > Latescibacterota > MVCY01 > MVCY01 > MVCY01 > MVCY01. The sequence continues at coordinate 3,268 of JAUWEO010000116.1, read as the reverse complement.
ATTCGCCTGGTTACGAGATTAGAACCAGGCCCTCCAAAGAGAATAAGATTATAATTCTTTGTAATTTGCTTCGTCATAGATGTATCAGGTATGATCCTCACCCAACCGTTTCCCCGGTACCACCATTTCTGGGCTTTGTTTCTGGCTATATGTAGGTTAACCCTGGTTTCTTCGGGACTTGCGGCTGTGCCGTACACGAATATGAAAGGCGAAAAGTAGGCCTCTTTTATCGGGCCATAGAGTCCTGGTTTCTTCCACAAGCCCTTGTGCCGAGGGGTCCTTAAGACAAACCTGCCCTTTCTTGTCTGAGAAAAAGTGATCGGCCTAAGGTCCTTGAGTTTTTTTGAAAGGCTCTGGCCATTGATCTTGATTTGCAGAATGCCGGGTTCTATCAAACTCTCAGGAGGAAAAAGGGTAAACTGAGTCACATTGGTGGTTTGAATGTCAATCTCCTGGGGAGATTTCACCTCGACGGTCAGGGTGGCATCCCGATAGAGTCTGGTCAGTTGATCAATCTGAACCCAGTACATCCGATTGTTAAGCCCGAGATCGGTGGTTTTGAATGCCACCTTTCTGGGGAGAGGATTTCTCACTTTGCTTCTCAGGAAGTCTATTAGTTCTGGATAGTTAACACAAGCAGTTCCCTCTACGCCTTCCTGGTTCCACCAGTGTTTTTCCCCTGGTACCTCCCGATAGGTCACATCGTATCCTAACCGCCTAAGTCCTCTGAACATAATCTTGGCGTGGACAGGGGGGACTTCGTCGTCGCTTCCGCCGTGAAGAATAAAGGCAGGGAGATTAAGAGCGTTTTCCAAGAACACCTCTGCCCTGTCCTCGCGCAAGGCCATATCGCGAACAGAGCGAAGCTTAGGAGGTGCGTAGACATAGCTTCTGCGCATAAAGAAGGGCACATATAGGTTGAAGCTGGTCCAGCCGGCACTGGGGGCGATAGCAGCGAAGAGGTCAGCGTGGTGTAATCCCACATGCCAGGTACCGTGTCCACCCATAGAATGCCCGGTGAGATGTATCTGATCAGGGTCTATCTGGTAGTGCTCTTTCATCTGATTGAGCACTTCCAGGACATCGATTCTGCCCCAGTCCTGCCAATCGAAGCCGTACGGTCTGCGATTGGTAGGGCCAACCACAAATGCCCAGGACTTCGGAGTGTAGCATCCATCTACCCACCCTGAGGGAACACTGGCACCGTGGAGGGATAAGATCAGACCGTAGGTACTGTCGGGGGAAAAAGGTTCCGGGGGCACGACGGTGAATTCCTGCACAGAGCTGTCTGCCCTTGATCTGTAGGTGGCCCGGAAGCCTTGTCGGGAATGTCGCACTCGTAGGGGTATGGGCGCTGAAATCTGCTTGCCTGCTGCCTCGGCCACCAGCGACACAAATAGGGTGTCCTCAGTAGTCGTTACCTTTCCTTTAGTCTCCAACCTCAATGGCACTTTTTCAATAGTTAGCGGGGCCACAAAGGGAAGCGTGGTTTCGGTCTCTTTGAATATTCCATCACCACCTGTCTTAAGGACAACTCCTTTAAGGGCCTGATTGGTGGTGTTTATTAAAGGAATTGCCATCCAGCGGTCCAGGACTTCACCGTCAATGGCATCCGGAACTGTAAGGTCCAAAAGGTTAAAAGCCACGGGATCTTCCCCGGGAATTATCTTGAAAATGACGGTCTTGTCTTCTCCACCTACACCGAACTTCAACAATATACGATTGGTCCCATCCTCGAGCACCACCGGCACTAACACCCGCACCTTGCCCCGCCGGATTCCGTAGACATCTCCATAGTAACGCCAGCCGTTCAGCCAGAAGGACCCCACCTTCTCGGTCAGTATCAAGGCGCGCCTGGGACCCTCAACATTAATCTGGGCATAGGCATAGCCTGAGCCTCCGATGCCTGCCCAGCCGTGATGGGCCTGAAGGGCATCCCAATCGACATCCTTAAAGCCGAGCTTAAGCACGCCATCTTCAGCCTCTACCTTTTTCCAGGCAACCGTTCCTTCTTGAGCCATAATACTTGGATGCTCAAGTCCTTCCGCAGGTTGAATATCTCCCTCACCTCCCTGATCAACGAGATGATCAATGTATCCCTCCCTGGTTCCGGTAGAAAATGGCCCTACGGCAAGCCAGTGCTTGATAGTTAAGGTATCATCCACTGAGGGGAGAAAGTTGCCCGCCTGAAGCTGGGAAGAAGAAGCAAAAACCAGCAGGGCAACAGTCAGTGCGAATCTTGTTTGCTTTTGCATTGTTGGTTCCTTTCAGTCTGGTTTTGACATTAGCTGTATTCTCCGCCCAAAGAGAAATGGACATATGTCAATTACAGGATGTTACAGGAGAGGAATATACTCGAAGGCGTGGTTCCCTATTTCCTTTTCTTCTGCGCTTTTTCTATCTTGGCCCATGAATCACGTAACGATACTGTCCGATTGAATACGAGTGCATCATTGGAAGAATCAACGGAATCGACGCAGAAATAGCCCCTTCTCTCGAACTGGTATCGACTCCCCGGTGCTGCACCTGCCAGACTTGGTTCAACGCGGCACGATGTCAGTATCTCCAGCGAGTTAGGATTCAAATAGGTTTTGAAATCTGGGCCATCCTTTTCGCCGGTTGGGTTTGCTTTTGCGAACAGACGGTCGTACAAGCGTACTTCGGCCTTGAGCGAGTGGACAGCCGAAACCCAGTGCAAGGTTCCCCTGACCTTGCGTCCATCCGGCGAGTCACCCCCTCGTGTCTCCGGATCATATGTACAGTGGAGCTCGATCACCTCGCCGGTCTCCTCATTCTTGACCACCCCCACACAGGTGACGAAATAGGCGTATCGTAACCGCACCTCACGACCGGGGGCCAACCGGAAGAATTTCCTCGGTGGATCCTCACGAAAATCCTCTCGCTCGATGTACAGCACGCGTGAGAAAGGAACCTTCCGTGAACGCATACTGGGATCTTCAGGATTATTAATGGCATCCATCTCTTCCACCTGGTCTTCCGGATAGTTATCAATGACCACCCGAAGCGGGTCCAATACAGCCATCACGCGCGGAGCTCGTTGATTCAAATCTTCCCGGATGGTGTGCTCCAGCAGGGCAATATCGACCATACTATCCCTCTTGGCCACTCCGATGCGCTCACAGAAATTTCGGATTGACTCTGGTATATAACCACGCCTCCGCAAACCCGATATTGTAGGCATTCGTGGATCATCCCACCCGTTCACATATCCTTCTTCTACCAATTCCAGGAGCTTTCGCTTACTCAG
>JAUWEO010000263.1 GCA_030608245.1 Candidatus Latescibacterota bacterium | reverse complement strand
GTGGTTTTTGCTCTCAGCAGAGGAAAGAAAAAGATGATGCGAAATAAGATATTGTTGCTTTTCGCTCTTCTGATCTGCGGAATGTTGGTCTTCTCGGAGACTTACGGAGAAACCAAGGAGACCTCCAGGGGATGGCCCATCTCCGGTACCCCTGTGCTGCAGGAGAGGGTGCGTGACCTGGTCAAATTCTATAAGAAGCCGACTTTGCCAGCCAAGAAACCAATTGAATGGAAAGTCGGACACAAAGACAGCCTATGGGCCTGGGATTTCCGTGATAACTCCCATTATCAAGTCTCTGCCACCTGTCGGGCGGTGGGAAACTGTTGCTATGTTTTTGTGGAGGATTCAGTATGGACCAACCGGGTGGACTCGGCAGCAGTGGCCGGTCTAGTCAGGGCCTTCGACCAGAGCTGTGAGGCAGATCCCACAAAAGGGATATATCAGATGGATGTGGAGATCTTCGGGAACCCTCCCGATGTGGACGGAGATCCCAGGATATTCATCTTACTTCTGGATATTAAGGATGACTTTGGCGGAGAGGGAACCTACTACGGCGGGTACTTTTACTCCTTGAACGAATACCACCCCGATACGCATGGCTGCGATCTTTGCCAGTATAGTAACTTCCGGGAGATGTTCTATATGGACTGCAATCCGCTTGATGTCAAAGGGGAAAGAGCTAAGGGGGTTCTAGCCCATGAGTTCCAGCATCTGATCCACTGGGAACAAGATCCGGATGAGAAGAACTGGATCAATGAGGGCTGCTCCGGTTATGCTGAGTATGCGTGCGGGTACCGCAGCCGCAGGGTGGGAGAGCATTTTCTGGCCAATCCCAACAACGGTCTCACCGATTGGAAGGGCGAACTAGCTGATTATGAGCAGACTTTTATGTTTATTGCTTACCTGGCCGAACGCTACGGGGGAAGGCAGACTGTAACCCAGTTGGTGGCCGAAGAGGCAGACGGCATAGAGGGGGTTAACAAAGTACTGGCGGGGAAAGGGGCTGATTTCTCCTCGCTGTTTGCTGATTGGCTGATAGCAAACTATCTTGACCAAGAAGGGGAATACGGGTATCAGATGTTTGACCTTCCTACCGACAAGATTCCCATCACTCACATAGTTTCTCTTCCTGATACCCTTAGAGAGGCCGAGCCTCTGTTGGAACATTGGGCGGCTCAGTACATTGAACTTCCTGTGGTAGCTGCCATCGAACTTAACTTTCAAAAGTTGCTCGGAGAATTCCTGCTCCAGGTAGTTAAGAGAACGGGAGGAGAGATCTCCGTCATCGATTTCCCTGTTGGGCAAGATACTGATTCTCTTTCTGTCTCCGGCTACGATACCCTCACTTTGGTGGTGGCAAGAACACGGGGCTACCCTTACCCATATCAATGTATCTTTGAGGAGCTTCCAGATTGTGTAGAGCTGGTAGGAGCTGAGACAGGGGTTTTCTCCGGAAGATTTCTGCTGGGACAGAACTTTCCCAATCCATTTAATGCGACCACTACAATCCTATTTTCTCTTCCCGCGGCAGCTGTTGTCACCCTGGATATATTTAACAACAGCGGCCAAAGGGTAATAGGGTTAGTTAGCGCCGAGCTGGGGTTGGGTAAGTGGATTGTCAGTTGGGACGGCAAAGACGCTCAGGGCAGAGATTTGGCCAGCGGGGTCTATTTCTATCGGCTGCAGACAACAGGTTATAGCCAAACCAGACGGATGGTGTTGCTGAAATAGTGTAAACTAAATTATGCTCTCCAGTAATAGCAATTAACCAGCTCTTCCATTTTACTTCGAAGATGATACCAACCTCCCGCAGGTTTGGAACCTGCGGGAGGTTCTGGGGAGGTTCTGGACGCTGTTTTCAGAAGTCCGAACCCAAAATCGCTGTCCGACTTACAGTCACTTTCGACAAAATTCCACCAATTAACCACTCCTTTCATTTTGCCTTAGTAGAAGAGCGTGGGGGGTATCTCAAGCTGCCGATAGAGTGGGGATAATATTTTTTTTTGCCCTGCAGAGATTTTTTTCTTGACATTTTAAAACTGTTGGTATATTTTGTTTGAGTATGTATAACTTCGTGTGATATTCGCAGGATATTTTTGAAAAAGGTACAGATGATCTGCGAAAAGGCGAGCGGGGTGGGATCTCGTATTGGCAAGGTGGGCATTATATGATGAATAAGAGATATCGTTTACAGGAAGTTGCCGACTTGGTCGGAAAGCACCGCAACACAATTCTCTCCTGGCTGAGAACCGGCAGAATTCCGGAAGTGAATCGGGATACTAACGGCTGGCGGTTCTGGACTGA